>DATKKO010000080.1:0-4187 GCA_035542955.1 Terriglobales bacterium | reverse complement strand
AACACGATCTGCCTCGGCGTCTCGGACACCGACGACCCCACGGGCGTGTGGCATCTCTACCGCTTCGTCGTCTACGAGAACAGCACGTACCAGTACGCCGACTTCCCGACGCTGGGCTTCAACAAGAACTGGATCACGATCTCATGTAACTTCTTCAATAGCACGCAGACCGCCGTGCGGCGCAGCGTGTTCGCGATCCACTACCCGTCGCTGCGGGACAGCTACACCTTCACCGGATACCGCGCGGACTACGGCACGAACGGCGTGATCTGCGGCGCGCCCTGCGTCACCTACTCGGCCACGTGCGACACCGAGTACGTCATCCAGCGGCGGGGCACGAGCACCTACTCGCTCGACAGGCTCACGGGCACGGGGCCGGCCGCGCCCACGTACACCATCGGCGCCGCCCTCACGCGGCCGGGCGGTGCATGGAACGCGGCCTCGACGACCAACTACTACCCCCAGAGCGCGCCTGAGTCCGGGAGCAGCGTGTGCGGCTCGCCCCCGTGCCCGATCGAGAGGCTCGACGACAACGTGCGCACCTCGCCGGTCTACCGCGGCGGCTCGATCTGGTTCACGCAAGCGATCGGGCTGCCCGCGAGCGGCATGACGCACATCGCGGCGCAGTGGACCCAGATCACCACGCCGGGCGGCGGCTTCGTGATCGGCGGGCGCCTGCAGGACACGCTGGCGACGACGACCAACGGCCGGCCGCAGTACGGGTATCCGTCGCTGGCGGTCAACCAGAACGGGGACTTCCTGCTCGGCTTCACCCGATTCGGCTCGAGCCAGCATCCGGCTGCCGGGTACGCGATGCACATCGAAGCGGACGGCGCGGGCACGCTGCGCGACACAGTGATCTACAAGGCGGGGGACGACTACTACCACAAGACCTTCACCACCAACACCGGCCGCAACCGCTGGGGCGACTTCAGCACGAGCCAGGTCGATCCCTCGGACGACCTCACGCTGTGGACCGTCCAGCAATACGCGAAGGCGCGCGCCTCGACGAGCGACACCACCACCGGCCGCAACGGCAGCAGGTGGGGGACGTGGTGGGCGGCCGTCGCGGCGGCGCCCTCGTCCTTCGTGATCACGGCCTCGGCCGGTCCGGGCGGAACCATCAGCCCGAGCGGCGACGCCACCGTGCCCCGCGGGGGCAACCAGACGTTCACGATCGCGCCCGATACCTGCCACATCGTCGCGGACGTGCTCGTGAACGGGGTCTCGCAGGGGGCGATCACGAGCTACACCTTCGAGGACGTGCAGGCGAGCCAGACCATCGCGGCCTCGTTCGCGCTCAAGACCTTCGTGATCACCGCCTCGGCGGGTCCAGGCGGAACGATCACGCCGAGCGGCGCCGTGACGGTGGACTGCGCGGCCGACCAGGCCTTCTCGATCCGGCCGGACGCGGCGAGCCACATCCTCGACGTGCTCGTCGACGGCGGCTCCGTGGGACCCGAGACGACCTACACCTTCCACGACGTGACCGCGCCGCACACGATCGCCGCGAGCTTCTCGATCAACACGTTCGCATTGAATCTGTCGGCGACCGGCCGCGGCGGGATCACGAAGAACCCCGACCAGGCGTTGTACGACTACGGCAGCACGGTCCAGTTGACGCCCGTGCCCGCGTCGGGCTGGGCCTTCACCGCCTGGAGCGGCGACACCACGGGAACCGGCGTGCCGCTCGACCTCTTCGTCGTCCGCGATTGGACGATCCAGGCCGCCTTCGCCGACACGGCGCCGCCGGAGGTCGCGGTGACCTATCCGAACGGCGGCGAGGCCCTGCCCATCGGCGGCGAGGCCAACCTCACCTGGACGGCGACCGACAACGAAGTCGTCGCCCGGGTCGATCTCTATCTGTCGCGCTCGGGGAGCGCCGGGCCGTTCGATACGCTGGCGGCGGACGTCCCCAACAGCGGCACCTATGCCTGGACCGTGAGCGGGCCCCCGGCGACCGCCGCGATCTTCAAGGTGGCCGCGCGCGACAGCGCCTCGAACAGCGCCCTCGACCTGAGCGACACGACCTTCACCATCTTCACGCAGTACGCGGTCGACGAGCCGCCGGTCACCGAGTTCTCGCTGTCGCCGATCTCGCCGAATCCCGCGCGCGGACCGTGCCGCATCGCGTTCGCGAACCCCCGGACCGCGACGGTGCGGGTCAGCGTGCTCGATGTCGCGGGGCGCGAGGTGGCGGTGCTGGCACAGGGAGAACATCCGGCGGGACGCCACACGGTCACGTGGCGCGCGGGGGAGGGCCGCGCGCGGCCGGGACTCTACTTCGTGCGCATGCAGGCGGGCGGCCTCACCTTCCTGCGCCGGATGGTGATCATTCGCTAGCGGCGGCTCGAGCCGCGGCGGTGCTGACGGCGCCCGGGTGGAAACCTCCCGGGTGCCGTCGTCATGCGCGCAGCGCGCGATCAGGGCGTCGACCCGCGGGGCGCACGACCTCCGGCTCACGAAGCCGCGAGGCCGGACCGGATCTCGGCGAGCGCCTCCTCGACCTCCGCGCGATGCGAGCGGAAGCAGAGCACGCAGATGCGCAGGAACAGACGGCCGCCGAGCCGCGTCGAGCTCAGGTAGACGCGCCCGCGATCGAGCAGGCGGGCGTGGAGGCGCTCGGTTCTCGCGTCACCCTCGCCGCGCACGCGGAAGGCCGCGATCGAGAGCTGCGGCTCGGGTCCCGCCTCGATCTCCGGCATCGCGGAGAGCCGCTCGTGCGCGAGCCTCGCCAGCAGCAGCTTCTCCTCGAGCGCCGCGCGGAGGCGCTCGAGCCCGTGCAGCCGGAGGCTCGTCCACAACCGCAGGCCGCGGAAGTGCCGGGTCAGCTCGGGCGAGTAGTCGGCGGGCGAAGCGTCCTCGTCGTGATGCACGTCGCTCAGGTAATGGGAGGTGAAGGCGAACCCCGCACGCAGTCGCTGGCCCTCCCGCACCAGCACGGCGCCGCAGCCGTAGGGCAGGAACAGGCCCTTGTGCGGATCGAGCACCACGGAATCGGCGCGCGCCATGCCCCGCAGCCGCTCGCGCGCGCCCGGCACGAGCACGAAGAAGCCGCCGTAGGCGGCGTCGACGTGCAGCCACAGGCCCTCGCGCGCGCAGAGATCGGCGAGCGAATCCAGCGGATCCACGGCGCCCGTGTTCACGGTGCCCGCGCTCGCGAACACCATCCACGGCTCGAGCCCGGCGGCCCGGTCCTCGCGCAGCATGCGCTCGAGGGCGGGGACCGACATGCGCAGGCCGTCGTCCACCGGCACGAGGCGCGCGGCCACGTGCTCGAGGCCGGCGACGTGGAGCGCCTTGCGGATCGCGAGATGGCACTCGTCCGTGAGGTAGAGCACGCCGCGCGCCCATGCGCCCGGGGGGCGGGTCTCGCGCGCAGCCACGACCGCGGTCAGCGTGGCGAGCGAGCCGCCGCTCTGCAGCGTGCCCCAGGCGGAATCGGGATAGCCGACCATCTCGACGAGCCAGCGGACCGCGTCGTTCTCGATCTCGGCCGCGCCGGGCGAGGCCGCGTACACGCCCGCGTACGGGTTCGTGAGCGCCGCCAGGTAGTCGCCGATCGCGGCGCTGGGCAGCGCGCCTCCGGGCACGTAGCCGAAGAAGCGTCCCGACGTGGGCACCAGTGATCGCGTGAGCGCGAGGTCGCGGTACTCGGCGAGCACGCGATCGAAGCGTGCGGGCTCGAGGGGGAGCGGGGTGGGCGCGGGGCGCCCGGACCCGGGCCCATGGAACGCTGGGCCGTTCGCGTTCCGCGTCACGAACTCGGCCGAGAAGCGCTCGAGGGAACGGAGCCACGAGGTGAGCTCGTCGGCGGAGGTGTCGAGGTCGCGCGAGGGGCGCTCGAGGGCCGCGAGCCGTGCCAGCAGATCTTCGGATTCGGTCATGGGGACGCTTCCTTCCCAGATCATCCCGAGGAACGGCCGAGCGCCCACGATACTCCCGGGGGGCTCCGGCTCCGAACCCGGCGGCCAGAGCCGTGCGCGCGATGCAGGAGAGCCGGCGAGCGGCCGCGCACCGGCTCCCCCGCATTGTGGCCGGAGGCCGGGATCGATAGGCTTGCCTCGAAGGCTGCAGGTGGGCAGGTCCGACCTCCACGAGCGGGCGGAGCAGGAAGGAGACTTCGCATTCCCACGCGTCGGCATCGTCACGATCACGGCCGTGAGTCCGGGGCCGACCGGACCTGG
>DATKKO010000079.1:0-2047 GCA_035542955.1 Terriglobales bacterium | reverse complement strand
GCCGGGTTCCACGACCCGCTCCATGGGAGCGGAGTCGCAGCGGCGCTGCTCTCGGGGGGCGTCGCCGCGCTCGGCGTGGTGGATCGCGAGGAGGCGCGTCGCCGCTTTGCGGCCTTCACGCGCATGTTCTCGATCCGGCGTCGTCTCGCCCGGGAGGCCTGGGGCACCCCGGCGAGCGCGAGCCGTCTCTGGCTCGCCGAGGCATTGGCCGCCGTGGTGCCTCCGGTCGGCGGTCTCGGGCGCTACGGCACGGGGCCCTGAGGACGGTTCTGTCCGCCTGGCGGCGGCACCGAGTCGAGGCCGCTCCCGATGAACCGGACGATGCAGCTCCGGCGCAGCGCTTCGTCGTCTCGAAAGCGCACGATCAGCTCGTGCGGGTGGATGCCGGGCGCCTCAGCCTCCACCGAGACCGGGTCATCGGCCGTGCCTCCCTGCGCGCCCTGCGCCGTGCCGCCGAAGGCGAGGAAGCGTTCGATGGGCGAATCGAGCAGGCCCTCACGGGTCCGCAGGCGCACGCGCAGCGACCGCGCGCCGCTCCAGTCCAGGGACGAAGGTGATCGAGGCCAGGCACTCGGCTGGAAGTTCACAAACCGCGTTTCCTCGAAAGCCCCGTGTCCCCTCGCGCGCATCGCCGCGGGCATACCGTAGGTCCAGAAGGGCGCGTCGATCACGATCAAGCGCGCGTAGTGCCGCCTCGCGATCAGCCCCTCGAGGTGCTCCAGATGCTCGAGTTCCTGCCGGGAGGCGAGCGTCGTGAGGGCTGCGATCGAGACGTGCGCCAGCGTGCCCACGGCCAGCCAGAGCACGAGCCAGGCGCGTTGCCGGGCGCGCTTCTCGCTCGCGATCCCGATCCAGATCACGAGCGCGGTCGCCGGAAGATAGAAGTAGAGAGTGGTCATGACGACGGGCAGGCTTGGGGCCAGCGCGACCACGAAAGCCGCGAGCAGCGGCACGGAGGCACCGGCGCCCGCGGAGCGGAACAACGCGACCACGAAGGGCGCGCCCATGACCAGCACCGATGCCGCCAGTGCGGGGTGGGTGCGGAGGAAAGCGAAGGGTCCCAGGTGTGACACGGGCAGGCTCGCGAGCGTGGCGAGAAGCGCCCACGCGGGCTCGAGCGCGAGCCACGCCGCGTCGCCCACGCTCCTCACGGGTTCGGAGTAGGGCGCCTCGGGGGCGCGCAGATGGAGCAGAAGGACGCGGACCATGATCGCCGCGGCGGCCGGCACCGCGAGCGCGGCGAGGCCGCCGATGAGCGGCCGGCGCGCCGCCCGCGGATCGTTCACGCGTCGCACCTGTGCCAGGCACCAGGCGAACGGCGCGACCGCGACGCCGGTCTCCTTGCTCATCGCGGCCGCGGCGGCGAGCAGGACGGAGACCGCGAGATCCGGCCAGCGGCGGGTCCGGTCCCAGCGGAGAAAGGCGATCGTGGCGCCCAGCGAAGCCGCCCCGCAGAGGATCTCTGTGCGCCCGGAGATCCACTGCACGGCCGGCACACTCGCCGCCGACAAGCCCCAGGCCACGGCCACGAAGCAGGCGATCGGCCTCGACAATCCGACCGCGCGGGCCAGCGCCGCGAGCGCCCACACGGCGAGCAGGTGCACGGCGATGTTCGTCAGGTGAAAGCCCCAGGCGCGTTCGCCCCAGAGCCGGCGATCGAGCCAGAAGCTGAGCGACGTCACGGGCCGGAAGAAGCGCACCTGCACCGGCGCGGGATGGACCCACAGCCGAATGCCCTGCTCGCGAGTGCTCAGGGTGAAGTCGAGGGCCCCGGAGGTCAGTGGCCGGCCCGCGCGCTCGAGATGGAACCAGTCGTCCATCAGGAACCCCGAGGTCAGGCTGGTCGCGAGGACGGCGAGAAGCGCGAACGTGAGAAAAGCGCCGGATCGGGAAGCCGGGGAGAAGGCGGCGGACGCGGAGTGCATGCGGCCAGCGTAGCCCGAGCCCCGGCCGCGCCGCCATCCCGTCGTCCGCGCGACCCGAAACGCCTGCCCATCGTTGGCCGGGGCCGCCGGTGGAGGCGTACATTGCGGCCATGCGCGCGGCC
>DATKKO010000078.1:0-4170 GCA_035542955.1 Terriglobales bacterium | reverse complement strand
CAGCCGGGACGCGGCGCCTTCGCCGAAACGGAGGCTGCTCAGCACGACGACGGCCAGAGCGACTCCGCCGAGGACGAAGGCCAGGGTCCGGGTCCGGCGTTTCGCGGGCGGAGCGGGGAGCGCGGCGGCCAGCTCCTTCGTGAGTCGCGTGCGCACGGCGTCGGCATCCGCCGCGCCACCGCCGTATCGGGTCCCCTCGACCGCCGCCCTCGCCTCGCGCTGGTCCCGGCCTCGTCGCTCGAGCCAATCGGTCACCTCCTCGGCGGCACGCCAGAAGGCCGGACCCGCCGGAGCGCGCAGCGCGTTCCGCCATCCCGCGACCCGCGCGCGCTCCCCCGCGGCGGCGTCGGGCGGAGGCCGTAGCCGCCCGACGAGCACGGCCCCGCCGCCGAGGATCCCCGCGAGCACCCACAGCCATGGCGCGACCCCGCGCGCGAACGGGTCGGGCGCGTCGCGCAGGAAGACGCCGGGGAAGGACTCGCCGCCCTGGAAGCGCGCGAAGAGCGGCGGACCCACCGTGACGGCGACGGGCGCCGGAGCGGCGGTCCGGTACGTGGCGGAGGCCGGATCGAACCAGGCGAAGGGCGGCGCGCTGATCCGCAGCGTGCCGATGCGCTTCGCGAGCACGTTCCACTGGAAGCGACGCCGCCCCGGAGTGAGCGTGCCCGCCTGCGGCAGGCTGTCGTCGGTGGTGCCCGCGTAGACCTCGCCGTCCGGGCAGACGAGCGTGGGCGTCTCGAGCAGAGGCAGATTGCCCACGCCGCGCACGTCGAGCCGGACCGTGACCGGCACGTCCTGCGAGGTGGCCGCGCGATCGGCCGACCAGCCTACGCTGAGCGCGCCCACGGCGCCGCCGAACCCGGGCGGAGCGGACGGGGGAAGCGGGCGCACGCGCACGCCGATCGGCTGGCTCCAGACCGTGACCCGCCGCCCCGGAGCTTCGTCGCGCAACGCCGACGACGCGGCGTCCTCCGCGAACACGAGATCCGCGCTCGCGGCCCCGACGTGCGCGATCCCCGGCGTCAGCGGGTACATGCGCGCCCGCGTCTCGGTCACGAGCACGCGGCGCCCGTCCTGGACCGACGCGTACGACTGCGGAAGGCTCGCCCCCTCGGCCCAGAAGCCGTTCGTCACGGGAGGCGCGTAGCTGGGCTCCTCGGCCAGATCCCGGCCGAGCAGGAGGCGTACACGGAGGAGCACGGGCTGGCCCACCCACGGATTGTCCGGCTCGACCTGCGTGACCAGCGAGGCGAGGCCCGCGCCAGCGGGAGCCCTGCCGCCCGTGACGGCGCTCCCGGCCGGATGCGGCCGCCACGCGACCGCGAGCATCGTGACGAGCGCGGCGGCCGCTTGCCGGACTCGCTTCGGACTCACCAGTCCTTCCCCCGTTTCTCGGGCGTCACGCGCACCTTGCGCTGGCGCTCCCGTTCCGTCCGCTCGAGCGCGTTCAGCGCGTCGAGCAGGCGGTCCGCCTCCGTCCGGCTCATCACTCCGCGCGCGCTCTGCGCGGGCGCCTGGAGCCGGGGCGCTCCCGACGCCGGCGCCGCGGCGGCCGGCTGCGGCTGCGGGGCGCCGCTTCCCCCCCCGCTCTCGGGCCGCGGGTTCCGATGCGACTCGTTCTCCGGCTTCTTCTCCTCCCGCCGACGCAGGAGCACCTCGTAGTTCCAGCGCGCGTCGTCGTCCGCCGGATCCCGCCGCAGCGTGGCGCGCAGCGCGGCCAGCGCGCGATCGATCTCGCCCTGCCGGCCGAGCAGCGTACCGAAATCGTAGCCCGCCGCGCGGCCCGCGCGCGTCCCGCGCAGCGCGAGCGCGCCGAGGAGGCCCTCGCCGCCCTCCTCGTCGCCCGCCTTCACCCGGGCCAGCGCGAGGTCGAGCCGGACCTCGTCGGGGCCGCCGTGCCGCAGGCGGCGCGCATAGAGCGACTCCGCCTCGGCCCAGCGCCCGTCCCGGAACGAGCGGTCGCCACGCGCCCAGTCCGTCGCCGCGTCGCCCGTGGCCGGCCAGAGCAGCACGAGGAGCAGGACGGCCGCAGCGGCGCCACGCTCCGAGTGGAGCGGCGCGGCGGCCTCCGATTCGGCCTGCCGGCGCCGGTGCGCGCGCAGCCGATCCATCGCGAGGAGCAGGATGGCGAGCGAGGCCAACAGCCGGAAGCGCGGCACCGGCTGCTCCATCAGCCGGATCCCGTGCGAGGAGCGCGTGAGGCCGCCGAGGGATGCGAGAAGCCGCGGGATCTCCCCGCCCGGCTGCGCCGCGGAGAAGAAGCCGCCATGCGTCCGCCGCGCGAGCGATCGCAGCAGCCCCTCGTCGAGCCGGCTCACGACCGGCCCCCCGGTGGGCTCCCGCTTCACGTCGACCGCGCGCCCCTGCTCGTCGAGCACCGGCACCTCGCCTCCCGTGGGCGTGCCGACCCCGACCGCGAACACGCGCACGCCGGCGCCGACGAGACCGTCGACCGCCTCCCGCGCGCCGCCTTCGAGATCCTCGCCGTCGGTCCACAGCACCACGGCCTGCTCCTCCCGCCGACCCGGGGGCAGCACCTTCGCCGCCACCCGCAGCGCGCGGCCGAGATCCGTGCCGGGCGTGCTCACCGAGCTGCTCGACAGCGATTCCAGCGTGAGCCGCGCCGCGCTCCGGTCGAAGGTGAGGGGGCAGAGGCGCACGGCGTCGCCCGCGAACGCGACCACCGCGACCCGGCTGCCCTCGAGACGCTCGAGCACCGCGAGAGCCTCGCGCCGCGCCTCGTCGAGCCGCGACGGGGCCACGTCCCGCGTGTCCATGCTGGCGGAGACGTCCATCACCAGCACCACGTCCGACCCCGTGGAGGCGCGCCGCACCAGCTCGCGTCCCCACTGCGGTCCGGCCGCGCCGACGAGGAGCGCGGCGAACGCTCCGAGACGCAGCAACGCGCCCCGCAGGCGCGAGCCGGCGAGGATCTGGGCGCGGAGCACGGAATCGGGCCGCTCGCCGAGCAGGCGGGCAAGGCCGCGCCGCGCCCGCCGCGCCGCCAGGATCTCCAGCAGCAGCAGCAGAGGCAGCGCGGCGAGGCCCCAGAGCCAGCGCGGATCGGCGAGGGTCACGGGCTCCTCCTCACGGCACGCGGAACGCGACGGTGGTCGAGAGCAGCACGAGCGCTGCAAGAGCGACCGCGGCGGCCCCCAGCGCCAGCGGTCCGAGGTCGCGGTACTCGCGGTACTCGATCGAGCGCAGCGGGACGCGCTCGAGCCGGTCGATCTGCGCGTAGATGCCCGCCAGCGCCGCCGCGTCCGTGGCCCGGTAGAAGCGGCCTCCGGTGCGCTGCGCCATGCGGGCCAGAGTCACCGGATCCACGTCCATCTGCATCATCACGGTGCGGAACGCGCCTGTGCCATCGGGCATGGGTACGGGCACCCTCCCGCCGCGTCCGACGAGGATCGTGTAGACCTTGATCCCGTACGCGCGCGCCAGATCGGCGCCCGTGAGCGGATCGATCTGCCCGCGGTTGTTCGCGCCGTCGGTGAGCAGGACGATCACCTTGCTCGGCGTACGGCTCTCCCGCAACCGCGCCGTCGCCGTCGCGATGCCCATCCCGATCGCGGTGCCGTCCTCGGCGAGCCCGAAGTCGAGCCCGTCCAGCAGCTCGTCGAGCGCGTCGTGATCGAGCGTGAGCGGACACTGGGTGAAGGCCGTCGCGGCGAAGCCGACGAGCCCGATGCGATCGTGCGGCCGGTGCCGGATGAAATCGCGGGCCGTCTCGAGCGCGACGTTCAGGCGGTTGCGCGGCTGGAAGTCCTGGGCCGACATGCTCGGCGAGATGTCGATCGCGAGCATGATGTCCACGCCCCGGCTCTCCGTCTCGCTCAGGCGCACGCCCTGCTGCGGCCGCGCCAGCGAAACCACGGCCAGCGCGAGCGCGAGCCAACCGAGCAGGGCGACCCCGCCCACCCAGCCGGCAAGCAGCGCTTGTCTCCGCGGGCCGCCCGCCCACAGCACCGCCGCGCGCCGGCTCGCCGGGCGGCGGGCGAGCCAGGCGACGAGCGGCGGCAGCACGAGCAGCAGCAGCAGCCAGGGCGAGCCCCAGCGCATCATGCGGCCTCCCGCGCGGGCTCCGCCCGCGGCGTGCGCCGGCGCACGAACTCCGCGACGGCGTCCTCCGCCCGCCGCGCCTCCTCGACCGTGCTCGCCTCGCGCGCG
>DATKKO010000077.1:0-10257 GCA_035542955.1 Terriglobales bacterium | reverse complement strand
GAGCAGGAATTCGCGGGCCGCTTCCTCGGCCTGCTCAACCCGTTCGCGCTGGTGATCGGGCTCTTGTCGGTGGCCCTCTTCCTCGTGCAGGGCGCCGCCTGGCTCGACCTCAAGAGCGAGGGGCCGGTGCGCGAGCGCGCGCGGGCGTGGGCGAAGGGGGCGTGGCTCGCGCTGATCGTGCTGTGGATCGCGGCCACGGCCCTGTCGCGCGCGATGCTGCCCCGGCTCTGGCAGGCCTTCGGGCACCCGGCGGCGTGGCTCGTCCCGGGCGTGTTCGTGGCCGCCATCGCCGGATTCCGTCTCCTCGCCGGCTCGTCACGGCCCGGCGTGGCGTTCCTGCTCTCATCGGTCGCGATCGCCGCGCTCTGGGGCATCGCGGGGCTCGGGCTCTACCCGGACCTCGTGCCTGCGCTGGGCGGCGGGGAGTCGCTCACCGTGACCAACGCGTCGTCGTCACCGCTCACGCTGCGGACGATGTTCGCGATCGCGCTGATCGGGATGCCGCTGGTGATCGCCTACACCGTCTTCATCTACAGCCGCTTCAAAGGCCGGGTGGAGCTGGACGCACACAGCTACTGAGCGTCGGTGAGGCGAACGGCGGCCCGCCCCATGCGAGGCGGGCCGCTCCCGTCGTCGTTCTCCGGTGCGGTCAGAGCGGCGGATTCCCGTGCCGCTTCCAGGGCAGCGTCTGCCTCTTGTTGCGCAGCATCTCGAGGGCGGAGATCAGGCGCGGGCGCGTGTCCTGCGGCTCGATCACGTCGTCCAGGTAGCCCAGCTCCGCGGCCACCCAGGGGGACGCGAACTTCTCGTTGTACTCCTCCACGAGCCGCCGGCGCTCGTCGGCCGGATCCTTCGCGCGCGCGATGCGCTCGCGATGGAGGATGTTGACCGCGCCTTCCGCGCCCATCACGGCCATCTCGGCGCTGGGCCAGGCCACGTTGTAGTCGCCGCGGACGTGCTTGCTCGACATCACGTCGTACGCCCCGCCGTACGCCTTGCGCACGACGACGGTGAGCTTGGGGACCGTGGCCTCGCAGTAGGCGTAGAGCAGCTTCGCCCCGTGGCGGATGATGCCGCCCCATTCCTGCTGCGTTCCGGGCAGGAATCCCGGCACGTCCTCGAACGTGACCAGCGGCACGTTGAACGCGTCGCAGGTACGCACGAAGCGCGCGCCCTTCACGGACGAGTCGATGTCGAGCACGCCAGCCAACACGCTGGGCTGGTTGCCGACCACGCCCACCACGCGTCCGTTCAGCCGGGCGAAGCCCACGATCAGGTTGGGCGCGAAGTGCTCGTGCACCTCGAGGAAGTCGCCGTCGTCCACCACGCGGCGCACGACCTCCTTCATGTCGTACGGCTTGTCCGGCGCGTCCGGGACCAGCGTCGCGAGCGCCGGGTCGCGGCGCTCCACCGCGTCGCGCGGGGCGACGGACGGCGGCTCCTCGCGGTTGTTCGACGGCAGGAACGACAGCAGCCGCCGGACCTGGCGCAGGCAGTCGGCGTCGTCGCGCGCCACGAGATGGGCCACGCCGCTGCGGCGGGCGTGCGTCATCGCGCCGCCCAGGTCCTCGAACGAGACGTCCTCGGAGGTGACGGCCCGGATGACCTCGGGGCCGGTCACGAACATGTGGCTCGTGCCCTCGACCATGACGGTGAAGTCGGTGATGGCGGGGGAGTACACGGCCCCGCCCGCGCAGGGGCCGAGGACCGCCGAGATCTGCGGCACGACGCCCGAGGCGAGCGTGTTTCGCAGGAACACCTCGGCGTAGGCGCCGAGCGAGGCGACACCCTCCTGGATGCGGGCTCCTCCCGAGTCGTTGAGCCCCACGATCGGCGCCCCGTTCTCGAGCGCGAGGTCCATGATCGCGCAGATCTTCCGCCCGTTGGCCTCGCTCATCGTGCCGCCGAACACGCTGAAGTCCTGGGCGAAGATGTACACGAGCCGGCCGTCGACCGTGCCCCAGCCCGTGATCACGCCGTCCCCGGTGATCCTCCGCCGCTCCATGCCGAAATCGGTCGAGCGGTGGGTCACGAACGCGCCGGTCTCGACGAACGATCCGGGATCGAGGAGAAGCTCGAGGCGTTCGCGGGCGGTGAGCGCGCCGCGAGCGTGGATCTTCTCGATCCGCTCGGGTCCGCCTCCGGCCCGGGCCTGTTCACGACGCAGGCGCAGCTCGGAGAGCCGCTGTTCCCGATTCACGTCACCTCCGCGGGGGGATCTGGAGCGGTGGCAGCGTAGGGAGCGGGGCGCGTGCCGGTCAAGAGCCCGCCGGAGGCCGCCGCTCCCGCGTCCCGTGCTATGCTCGGCCGCCATGACGCGCCCTCGTCTCGCGCATCTGGCCTGGAGCAAGGCGCATCAGGGCTGGTCCCTGAGCCTCGCGGACAGCTCCGTGTGCGCGCCCGATCTGGAGGCGCTCGGACTTCCGCACCAGGCGCCCGTGCCGCGCCCCGGCGAGGATCCGCTGCCCGCGCTCGAGCGCGCGCTGGGCGCGCGCCTCGGGGCGCCCGGCGGCCGCGTGCTCGTGACCGCGGGCGCGAGCGAGGCGAACGCCTGCGTGATCGCCGGGCTGCTCGATCCCGGCGACGAGATCCTGGTCGAGAGCCCCGCCTACGAGCCGCTGCGGCTCGTGCCGTCGTTCTTCGGCGTGCGCGCGCGCGCCTTCACGCGCGAGCGCGACCACGGCTACGGCCGCGTGCGCGAAGCGGTCGAGGCGGCGCTCGCCCCGGCGACGCGGCTCGTCCTGTTCACGGATCTGCACAATCCGGGCGGCGTGCCGTTGGAGGACGCGGACGCGGAGGCGCTCACCGCGCTCGCGGCGCGCCGCGGACTGTGGCTCGCGTGCGACGAGACGTTCCGGGACGCCTCGAGGCGTCCGACCGGCACCTGGAGCGCGCTCTCGGAGCGCTGGGTGACGACCTCGACGCTGACCAAGCCCTACGGGCTCGGCGCTCTCCGCATCGGCTGGATCTCGGGGAGCGCGGACGCGCTCGAGCGCTGCGCGAACGCGCAGAACGCGCTCTCGGTCGAGCCGGCGCGGACGTCGGCCGGCCTCGCCCTCGCGCTGGCACCGCATCTCGATGCCCTGCGCGAGCGCGCGTGGCGCATCCTCGAGGAGAACCGGGCGCTCTTCGCACGGGCCGTCGATTCTCTGCCGCGGGTGGATCCGGGTCCGGCCCCGCGCGGCACCACGGCATTCCTGAGGTTCCCGGGCGCGGGGGAGGGCGACTCGTTCGCGGCGTTCGCGGCCGAGCGCTTCGGCCTGCTCGTCGTGCCCGGGCGGTTCTTCGGCGATCCGGACGGCGTGCGCATCGGGCTGGGCGAGGAGCCCTCCCGCTTCGCCGCCGCGATCGAGGTTCTTCGGGAGGCCGCGCGCGCCTTCGCCGGGAGCGGCGCGACGGCCGGAGGGAGCGCATGAGCGACGAGTCGATTCTGACACGGGTGCAGAGCGACATGACGGCCGCGATGAAGTCGCGGGACGCGGACACGTTGAGCACGCTGCGCATGCTGAAGGCCGCGCTGATGGAGGCCAAGACGCGGAAGCCGCGGGAGACCGCGCTCACGCATGACGAGGAGATCGACGTGCTCCAGCGCTACGCGCGGAAGCGCCGCGAGACCATCGAGGAGCTGAAGCGCGTCGGCCGCGAGGACCTGGTCGCGCGCGAGGAGCGTGAGATCGCGGTCACGGAGCGCTATCTGCCGCAGCGGATCTCCGAGGACGAGCTGCGGGTGATGGTGCGCGAGACCGTGGCGAGCACTGGAGCCACGAGCGCGAAGGAGATGGGCAAGGTGATCGGCGCCGTCATGTCCCGGGTCAAGGGACGGGCGGACGGCGCCACCGTGTCACGGCTCGTGAAGGAGGCTCTCGGGATCTGATCGCGGCCGCCCGGCTCCTCAGCGGCCGGGCGGGATCCCGCTGTCCACGGCCGCGCTCTCGGCCTGCGCCGGGCGTGCGCGCATGGACTCGGCCGAGGCTGCCGAATCGGCCGCGGGCGTGCGTGGCGCCGGCGGGGGCGCTCCGATCGCCTCGGCGTACTGGGTCGGATCGAGAAAGCCCCGGCGGCGCAGGCACGAAGCGATCATGCGGACGCGGCGCTCGATCCGGCGCGGCGGATCGAGCACCGAGAAGCGCCGGGGATTGATGATCACGGCCGCGAGGAGCAGCGCCTGCCGCGGCGAGAGATCGGCCGCGTGCACTCCGAAGTACCGGCGCGCGGCGGCCTCCGCGCCGAAGACGCCGTCGCCCCACTCGATCAGGTTCAGATAGAGCTCGAAGATGCGGCGCTTCGAGAGGAGCCGCTCCATCCGCATCGCGAGGAACATCTCGGTGAACTTGCGGGTGATCGTCCGCTCGTCGCCGAGATAGACGTTCTTCGCGAGCTGCTGCGTGATCGTGCTGCCGCCGCGCACCACGTGCCGGGCCTCGAGGTCCCGCCGTGCGGCGGCCGCCATCTCGTCCCAGTCGAGCCCGCCGTGCTCGTAGAAGGCGTCGTCCTCCGCGACGAGGACGGCGCGGCGCAGCAGGGGCGAGACGCGCTCGTAGGGCGCCCAGATCTGCGCGACGGAATAGGGTCGGCCGTGGCGGGCCGCCTGCGCGGCCCTCTGCCTCATGAGCGCGGTGCGCCGGGGCTCGCGTCGTGCGAGCGACGCGACGTCGTAGAGGCCCGCCCGCGCCGCCGACCAGGCCGCGAGACCGCCGAGGCCGAGCGCGAGCAGGAGCGCCACAGCGAGGAGCAGACGCTTCACGCCGGCGCGTCCGCTTCGATCCCGCGGATCTCAGGCAGGGCCCAGCACCACGAGCGTGATGTCGTCGCTCTGCGGAGCGCCGGCGCGCCAGGCCTCGACGTCCTCGAGCAGCCGCGTGATGGCGTCGGTCGGCGGGATCGTGCCCCAGTGGCGCCAGGCGTTCTCGAGGCGCTCCTCGCCGTAGACCTGACGGCGCGGGTCCATCGCCTCGGACACGCCGTCGCTGTAGAGCAGGAGCGAGTCTCCGGGCGCCATCGGCGTCTCGCCCTCCTGGAACTCGAACCCCTCGGCGAAGCCGAGCACCAGGCCGCCGGTGGAGAGCGGCTCCAACTCGCCCGAGGCGCGGCGCAGGTACGGATAGTTGTGGCCGGCGTTGACGTAGCGCAGCACGCCGGCGTCCGGGTCCAGCTCGCCGTAGAACAGCGTGATGAACTTCCCCGGCTCGGCCGAGCGCGTGACGCTACGATTCAGGAGTCCGATCTTCTCCGGCAGCGGGCGGTCGCTGCTGCAATAGACGCGCAGATAGCCCTGCGCGGTCATCATGAGCAGGGCGGCGGGCATGCCCTTGCCCGAGACGTCGCCGATCGAAATGCCGAGGCGGCGGCCGCCGACCAGGAAGTAGTCGAAGGAATCGCCGCCCACCTGGCGCGCGGGGATCACGCGCCCCGCGACCTGCCACGACCCGAGACAGAGCGGCTGGCCGGGCACGAGGCGCATCTGCGTGGCGCGCGCCTGCTCGAGCTCGGACTCGAAGCGCCTCGCCTCCTCCTCGAGCCGCTTCTTCTCCTCCTCCGCGACCCGCAGCCGCGCCTGTTCGATCACGCCGGCCGAATTGCCGGCCACGATCGAGAGCAGCTCGACGTCGTCCTGCGTCCACTGGCGTCCCGGCTGGGCCTCCGTCACCGCGAGCAGACCGGTCACGCGGTTCCCGAGCTTGAGCGGCACGGCCAGCATCCCGCGGATGCGGGTGTCGATCCCCTTCAACCCCTGGAAGCGGCTGTCGGTGAGGATGTCGGGCGAGGCGACGTGGTCCCCGCGATGCAGGAGGTAGCCCGTCACGCTGATCGCCACGATCGGCGGCCACGAGCCCGAGACGACGCCCTGCGACTGCTTCTTGATGATCGTGTGCGAGGTGGGCGTCTCGGCATCCGCGTCGAGCAGCCGCAGGCAACCCTCGTCGGCTTCGAGCAGCTGGGTCGTCCGGAGCACGACCCAGTCGAGGATCGGCTGGAGCTGCGTGTGCGAGGCCACGACCTCGCCCAGCTCGGCGAGGAAGTGGAGCGCCTTGCGGAGGCGGGTGGTGTCGAGTTCTTCGGGCAGTCGCGGAGGGTTCATGGCGACCTCCAGAGTTCCTGCGCGTGGAGTCTATGGGGCGCCGCGCGCGCGCACAAGCCCGGGTTCCGTGTGCGAATCCCGCACGAAATCCGCGCCCGCACGGACTCCGCTGCGTGGACTTCCCGGATGGAGCCGCGTCCGGGCGAGCCACCGTCCGGCATTCCGAGGTCTTGCCTCGCGCGGCGCCCGATTCCTATACTCGCGGCGCTCCTTCGCGACGCGGGCCGGCGCGCGGGCCGGCCCCTCTTCCGGCGAGGTTTCCCATGAGTGCGAGCGGTTCCCAGGAGTTCCGCCATCTGCGTCTCGAGCGGCGCGGCCCCGTGGCCGTGCTGATCGTGAGCCGTCCCGAGAAGCTCAATGCCCTGAACCGGGAGACCCTCGAGGAGATCGATCGCGCGGTGTCCGCGTTCACCGCGGACGAGGCCCGGGGCGCGCTGATCGTGACCGGCGCCGGGGAGAAGAGCTTCGTCGCGGGCGCCGACATCGAGGAGCTGGCGGGGCTCTCGCCCCGCGAGGCGGAGGCGACCTCGCGCTTCGGCCAGGGCGTGATGGATCGGATCGAGCGCTGCGGCAAGCCGGTGCTCGCGGCCGTGAACGGGTATGCGCTCGGCGGCGGGTGCGAGCTGGCGCTCGCCTGCCACGTCCGGATCGCCTCCGACAACGCGGCGTTCGGCCTTCCCGAAGTGGGGCTCGGCTTGATCCCGGGCTACGGCGGCACGCAGCGCCTGCCGCGGCTCATCGGCCCGGGCCGCGCGCTCGAGCTGATCGCGACCGGCCGCCGGCTGCGGGCCGAGGAGGCGCTGGCCATCGGCCTCGTGAGCCGGGTCGTGCCCTCGTCGCGGCTCCTCGACGAGGCGGAGCAGCTCGCGCTCGCGATCCTCGCAAACGGCCCGCTCGCGGTCGCGGCCGCGCTCGAAGCCGTGCGACGCGGGTCCGAGCTTCCGCTCGACGCGGGGCTGCGGCTCGAGAGCGCGCTCTTCGGCATGGTGTCGTCCAGCGAGGACGCGCGGGAGGGATTGCGCGCGTTCCTCGAGAAGCGTCCGGCCCGATTCCAGCGGAGGTGAGGTGGATTCGACCCAGGTGCACGATCTGATCGCGATGCTGATCTCGGCGGTGCTCGGCACGGTCGTGGGGTGGGAGCGGCAGCTCGGACGCAAGCCGGCGGGCCTGCGCACGCACGTGCTCGTGTGCCTCGGCTCGACCATGTTCGTGCTCCAGGCGCCGCACGCGATCCAGAGCTTCGGCATGCGCTCCTTCGACCCCACGCGCATCGTGCACGGCGTGATCACCGGCGTGGGCTTCCTCGGCGCGGGCAGCATCCTGCGCCAGGAGGGCTACGTCGCGGGACTGACCACCGCGGCCAGCATCTGGATCGTGGCCGCGATCGGCACGGCGGTGGGTGTGCACGCGTACGCCCTGGCCGCCGTGGGCACGGTGCTCACGCTGATCGTGCTCGAGTGGTACCGCTGGATCGAGCGCCGGCTCTCCCCGCAGAGCGAGAACAGCGAGAGCCCGCCCGAGCACTGATCGCCCGGCGCGCGCGAAGCCGTCCCGGTCGCGGGGCGGCGTCCGCGTCCCGGGCGATCAGCGCGGCGGCGCGGAGCTTCCCGTCGTGATCGAGACTCCGCTCCAGCTCGCGACCGGCGCGCCGGACTTCATGGCCGGCGAGAAACGCCAGCCGGGCAGCGACTCGAGCAGCACCGAGACGAAGGGCGCCGGGAGGTCCCCCTGGGGGAACCACGGCAGGTCGTTGAGCACGGCGCGGCCTCTCGCGTCCACGAGGACCGGCAGCACGAAGCGCAGCGGCTTCATCTCGATCTCGATCGAGTCCGGAACCGGCACCATCATGCGCGAGAGGATCGCGGCTTGGCGCTCCACGGACGGCTGGGACTCGATCTTGGGCCCCACCGGCGAGGTGAGGAGTCCCGCGCGGCGATCCCCGGTGAGGAGCTCGACGGGCAGCGAGTCGGGGCGCGCGCCGGGGAAGAAGCGCAGACGCTGACGGCTCCGCACCGCGGGCTCGTAGAGCGAGTCGAGAGCGAGTGCCGCGCCGAAGCGCCGGAGCGCCTCGCTCCGGTCGCCCCGGCTCCAATCGAAGAGACCGACCACGTACTGCGCCTCGGGCAGCATGGGATCGAGGCCCGCGGCCATCCGCGCCTCGAACTCGGCCGCGGCGGGATCGCCCGAATGGCCGGCGCACAGCGCCGCGATCAGCCATTCCTTTCCCGCGAGCGGCCGGTCCTCGACCGCCCTCCGCGCCGCCTGCCGCGCTTCCGGCCAGCGCCCCAGCACCGCGTCCACCTCGGTCCGCGCGCGGGCGATGTACCAGCGCCAGCCGTCGAACCTCCCGTTCAGCCACGTCCGGTCGCGGGTCCAGCCGTACGGGCGTCGGCGCGCGGGCGGACAGGAGTCGGCGAGCGCCGCGTCCAGTCGCGGCTCGTGGAGGAGGGCGCGGGCCGAATCGAGGGACCCCGAGCGCGCGAGATCGAGCGCGAGCTCGAGATCGAGATCGGGATCGGGGTCGCTCGCGCGCCGCAGGAAACCGAGCTGCCGCGCGGCGAGCCGGTAGACGCCAGCATCCTCGAGAACGAGCGCCTCGCGGGCCAGCTCGGGTCTCGTGAGGACGGTCTCGGTCGGTCCGGTGATCACCGTGAGCGGACGCGCCGTGGAGTCCGCGCGCGCCGCCGTCTTCCGGGTGGGCGCGGGGCCGTTCCTCGCGGGTCCCGCGCGGCGACGCGCGGGGGATGCGCCGCGGGCGGCCGGTGCCGCCGCGGGAATCCCGGCCAGGGCGGTCAGCAGGACGAGCGTGACGAGCGCTGCGGCCGCGCCGCGCACGCGGCGGACCGCGTCGAATCGCGTCACGAGCCGCTCGTCTCGTCCAGAGAGGCGAGCGTGGCGCGGATCTCCGCCTCCGTGAGCACGCGATCCGCGCTGCGCGCGCGCTGCACGAGCGCCTGCGCGCGCTCGGGGGTCGAGGCGAGGCCGTGGCTCTCGAGCCACCAGATCGCGTTGCTCGCGCCGCTCGAGGGTCCGATTTCGACCTCCTGGCGGCGGCCGACCAGATTCGAGGGCACGCCGGAGTAGACGCGGTCGACGAGCCAGGCCTCGCCCCGGCGCAGCGCCTTCACCATCGCGCTCGCGTGCATGCTGGTGCCGGTGCGGAACGCGTCGCGGCCGACCACCGGGTAATTGGACGGGATCGGCACGCCCGCCGCGTCGCTCACCGCGCGGCAGTACTCCTCGAGGGACGAGAGGTCGTTCTCGATCCATCCCAGCAGCCGGAGATTGACGAGGAGTTGGTCCATCGCCGTGTTGCCCACGCGCTCCCCGATGCCGAGCGCGCACCCGTGGACCCGGCTCGCGCCCGCCCGGATCGCGCTCAAGCTGTTGGCCACCGCGAGGCCGCGATCCGAATGCCCGTGCCAGTCGAGCGCGACGTCGGTCCCGCTCTCGCGCACGACCTCGAGCGCGAAGCGCACCAGGTTCGCGGCGCCGGTCGGGGTCGCGTGGCCCACGGTGTCGCACAGGCACAGCCGCCCCGCGCCGCTGTCGATGGCGGCGCGGAACAGCTCGCGCAGGCTCTCCGGGCGGGCGCGCACCGTGTCCTCGGTGACGTAGGTCACCGCGAGCCCGTGCGCCGCCGCGAAGCGCACCGCGTCCTCGGTGTGCCGCCGCATCTGCTCCACGGTCCATCCCTCGGCGAACTGGCGGATGGGGGAGGAGCCGACGAAGGCGCAGACCTCGATGGCGATCCCGACGCGCTGCGAGATCTCGACGATCGGCGCGATGTCCTCGCGCAGCGTGCGGGCCGCGCAGCTCGGCCGGATCGCGAGACCGGCGTCGCGGATCTCCTGCGCGAGCCGCTCGGCGTCGCGGGCGACGTGGGCTCCCGCGCCCGGCAGGCCGATGTCCGCCGCGTCGATGCCGAGGCGGCTCATCCCGTGGAGGATCCCGATCCTCTCCTCGAGGGAGGGACTGCGCAGCGCGGGGGACTGCAATCCGTCGCGCAACGTCTCGTCGCTGAGCTGGACGCGGAAGGGCGGCTTCTCCCAGCGCTCGCCGGCTTCGTTCCAGTCGTAGATCAGGTCCTGATCGGGCATGCCGCTCCCGCGGGGTGGAGCCGGAGGACCCCCGTCCGGGGTTCGGGCGGGCGTCCTCGAGCGCGAGGTCAGGCCGGA
>DATKKO010000076.1:0-12372 GCA_035542955.1 Terriglobales bacterium | reverse complement strand
ACGTGCCGCAGCGCGCCGCGCCCGTTCTCGCGCAGCGGACCGCGCGCCGGAAACCTCCGCATCGTCCTTCCTCCGTTCACGGCCGCGGCGCGCGCCGCAGCCGCTCCGCCTTGCGCCGCACTTCGGGCGCGTTCCACGCGCGCGGGTAGCGCACCAGGCATTCCTCGTACTGGGCGAGCGCCGAGGCCTCGTCCTTCAGCTCGTCGAGATCGATGTCGCCCGCCCGCTGGCGCGCGAGCGGCGCGAGCCGGTCGTCGGGCAGCGAGTCGGCGACCGCGAGCAGGGGCGCGAGCGCCCCGCGCGCGTCGCCCGCGGCCTCGCGCTGCGCGGCCAGCATGAGCGCGGCCTGCGCCCACAGCGCGCCGCGGGGCAGCGCGCGCACGAGCGAGTCGGTCAGGGCCTGCGCCCCGCGGCGATCGCCGCGCCACTCCGCGTACGCGACGCGCCCGAAGGCGGGCAGCGCCCCGGGGTCGGCGGCGTCCTCGATGAGATAGATCCGCTCGAGCGCGGCGCCGCTGAACGTGCCCATGGGATTCGCGGCGATGCGCTGGTAGCAGGCGAGCGCGGAGTCGGTGTGGCCGGCGAAGAAGAGCGCCTCGGCGTAGTGCCACGCGCCCTCGGGCAGGGCCGGCGCCAGATCGTGGAGCCGCGGCAGCGCGCGTTCCGGCGGCCCGTCCCGCAGATCCGCGAGCGCCTCCTCGAGGCCGAGCTGGGGCGCGATCACCGGCTCCGCGCGCTCGGCGCCGGCCGCGCGCGTCTCGGCCAGCAGCGATCGCGCCTGGTCGGTGTGTCCGCCCAGGCGCAGCGCGCGCGCGAGCGAGACCACGAGGTCCGAGGGCAGGCGGGCCGCGGGCACGTCCTTCAGCGCGCGCGCCAGCGCGGGCGCGCCCCGCTCCTCGTCGCCGCGGCTCTGCTCGAGCTCCCACGCGCGCCGGGCCGCGCCGACCCTCCACGACAGGCCGAAGCGCCCGTCGGCGGCGAGCCGCGTCAGCGCCTCGACCGCGGCGCCGGAATCGCGGGGCGCGTTCTCGAAGGCGAGCCGGGTCGCGAATTCCCAGCGCAGCGGCGCCTGCCCGGCGGCGGCGGGCCGCTCCGCGCGCTCGAGCGTTCCCATCGCGCTCTCGAGATCACCCGCGCGCCAGTCGATCTGCGCCTTCGCGATCGCGAGGTCCTGGCGATCGGGGCGCGAGGCGGTGGCGCGGCGCAGCAGCTCGCGCACGCCGCGCACGTCCGCGGGCGCGAGGCGCAGGATCGTGGCCGTGGCCCAGTCGCCCTGCCGCGGCGAGGCGAGCCAGGCCTCGAGCGCGACCTCGGCCGCGTCGCGCGGCCGGCCGAGCCGCTCGAGCGCCGTCCCCAGCTCGCGCGCGACGACGAGCGAGTCCCTGCGGGTCCGGCGCTCGGCGCGCGCGAGCCGCTCGGCGCCCGCGAAGTCCTGGCGCGCGAGCAGCAGCCGCGCCTCCTCCGTCACGACCTCGGGATGGTGGGGCGCGGCGGCGACCACCGGCGCCAGCACGGCGCGCGCGGACTCGAACTGTCCCGCCATCCGCAGATCGCGGGCCTGCCGCAGCCGCAGGTCCTGCTCTGCGGTGAGCGGGGTCCAGGGGCGCTGGCTCTCGGCGGGGCCTTCCTCCTCCTCGGCCGGTGCGAGCAGGGTGAACGCCGGCGCCGGCGGGAGTCGTCTGGGCGCGAGGTCCTGCAGGCGCAGGTAGCTCCGCTCGACCGCGGCCGAATCGAGCGGCTGAGCGAGCGCCGGCGCGGCGAGCGCGCATGCGAGCGCGATCGCGCAGCCGGCGAGCCCGAGGCGGGCGCGCGGGTCCCCGCTCATTGCGAATCGCGGGGCGCGCCCGCGCGATCGAGCGCGCGCAGGTAGGCCTCGATGAAGGCGCGGTACTGCGCGGGATAGCGGTCGGCCTGCGCCTTGAGCAGATCGAGGCGCAGGCGGTCCGTCTCGCGCAGCATCGCGTCGGGGATCGGCGGGGGCGAGGAGCGGGCGAGATCCTGTCCCGGCCGTGATTCGCGCTGGGGATCGAAGTCCTGGCGATTCACCGAGCGTTGCGCGTCGAGCAGCCGCGAGAGGATGTGCTCCTGCTTCTGCTCGACCTCGTCCCCCGCGTGTCCTCCGCGCAGCTCCTCCTCGACCTCCTTCATCTCGTCCGCCGTCTGGTCGAGCCGGCCCAGCAGCTGATGGCGCTGCTGGTCCTCCTGCGCGATCTGCTCCAGCTCGCGCTGGAGCCGGGCCTGCTCCTCGGCGAGCCGCCGCATCTCGTCCTGGTCGCCGGCGGAGAGCCGCATCTGCTCGCTCAGGCGCTGCGCGAGCGAGCGCGTGCGGTCGTTCAGGCTCATCTGGCTCCGGCCCAGCTGCGCCATGCGGTTCGGGATGTTGCCGCCCGGCTTGCCCTGGCCCGGATTCCTGCACATCGAGCTCTCGGTCTGGCGCAGCTCGAGCACGGCCTCGACCAGCGCCGAGGACGCGTCGCGGCCCGCCGATTCGCCGCCCGCCCGATTGCTCTGCCCGAACTGGCGGCTGGACTTCTGGAGCCCGGCCATCGCGCGGCCGAGCGCCTCGCTGAGCTTCGGGCTGATGAACGGCGTCTTCTCCGAGAGCCGCGCAAGCGAGTCGGCCACGCGGGCCGTGCCCTCCGAGAGATCCTGCTGGCGATCGGCCCGCTCGGCCTGCGGCGTCGCGGGCTCCAGGGTCTCCTCGCTCGCGCGCTGGAGCGAGACGAGGTCCTCCGCCGAGCGGCGCACCGCGGCGAGATCGACCTCCTGCCGCTCCTTCTGCATCGCGCTCGCCAGCTCGGAGAGCTGCCGGGCCGCGCGCTGCAGGCTCTGGCTCGCGCGCTGGCCGGCCTGGCGCGCCTGCGGCGGCTGGCCCTGACGCAGCGCCTGCGCGGCCTCCTGCTGCGCGGGCGAAGCCTGCTGATCGAGCTCCTCGGCCGCCTGGCCGAGCGGCGCCTGCGCCTGCGGCTCGCCCATCTCCTGGGCGAGCTGCCGGGCGTCCTTCGCGAGCTGCTCGCTCTCGGCCGCGGCGCGCTTCTGCTCCTCCGCGGCCTGGCGCGCGCGCGCGCGCGCGGCGGAGTCCGCGGGTGCCCGCTCGGGCACGCTCTCGTTGCGCCGGTCCTGCCGGTCCTTGAGCTCCTGCGCCCGCTGCGCCAGCGCCTGCAGCCGCTCCTCCTGACGCAGCCGCTTGAGCAGCTCGAGCGTGCGCTGGAGATTCTCGAGCAGCTGCTGGTTCTGGCGCCGCCAGTCCTGCAGGCCCTGCTGCTGGAGCTGCGGCTGCATCGTCTCGAGCGCCTGTTGCAGCCGGCGCACCGCGTCCTTGAACTCCTTCGACTGGATCTGGCTCATGAGCTCGGCCAGCTCGCGCAGCTTGTTCGTGAGCTGGTCGTCGAAGACACGGCGCTCCGCGGCCTGATCGAGGCTCTCGCGCAGCCGCTGCGCGGCCTCGTCGATCCGGCGCGAGAGATCCTGCTGGCGGTCGAGGGCGCTCTTCACCTCCTCCTGCCGCACGTAGGACTGCGTGTTCGTGTTCGGAGGCGAAGGGCTCGGGCGCGCGATCTGGTCCAGCGACTTCTGCAGCTCCCGCGACTGGTCGGCGACCCGTTCGAGCGCGCTCTGCACCGAGTCCTGGCGCTGGTCGAGGCTCTGGACCAGCTCCGCGACCGAGGGGAAGCGCAGCTCGTAGGTCGGACTCGTCGCCACGCCCCGCCCGTCGACGGCGTTGTCGTCGAAGAGCTGGAAGCGGAAGCTCGCGCTCTGTCCCGGCAGGAGGCCGAGCGACGCGGCGTCCCAGCGCCGCGCGACCGCCGCCTCGCGCGGCTCGCCGGCGAAGCGCGCGAGGGGCACGTTGGTCCACGGGGCGTCCGGGTCCTTGCGCGTCTGCAGGCGCAGCTCGGTGAGGCCGAGGTCGTCCTGACCCAGCACGTCGTAGGCGATCTGCTGGCCCTCGGGAAGATCGAGGTCGCCCACGGGCTCGCGCACCGTGAGCACCGGCGGCGCGTCCGCCAGCGGCTCGATGCGATAGACGTTGCTCGACGCGCCGCCACCCTCGCCGGCCGCCAGGCGGGTCCGCGCGCGCAGCTCGTACGTGCCCGGCGCCAGGATGGCGATCTCGCCGCGCCAGCGTCGAGGGTTCACGCGGATCCAGGGCCGGGGCGCCGCGCCGGGCAGCGCGGCCTCGAGGCTCGCGAGATCGCGATCGAAGAGCACCTCGATCCGCGCGCGCGAGCCGCGCAACGCGGAGAGATCGCCGCGCGTGGCCGCGCCGCGCTGGACGGGCAGCCGCGCGTAGGCCGGAGGCCGGAGCTCGATCTCGAAGCTCACGGGTTGCGGCGTGCCGGCCAGCGCCACGTGATAGCGCGGGCTCTCGACGCCCGCCACGCGCACCCGGTAGTCGAGGGCGCGCGTGAGCTGCGCGAGATCGAAGCGCCACAGCCGCTCGCCTCCGCTTCCCCGACCCTCGTCCGCCGCCGCGGACCCGCCGGATCCGCCTTCGGCGGCGCCCGCGCCGTCGCGCAGCAGCCGGGGGCGCGCGGCCGTGCCCCAGACGTGGGCCCGCACGGCCAGCGCGACGCCGGGCGTGATGGCGACGGACCCGGGCTCGACCTCGAGCCGCACCGCGGGCGCGGCGGTTCTCGGCGCCAGCAGCGTGCGCCACGAACGCTGCGTGCGCGCGGGGAACAGGGCCGCGAGCGAGAGGATCGCGAGCGCGGCGAGCGCCAGCGTCGCGACCGGGCGCCGCGCGCGGAGCGGCGGCCGCAGTTCGTGGAGCGGCACGTCCGCGAGCCGGCGCGCGGTCTCCGCGGAGAGCGCGCGGGCCAGCTCCTCCGAGGTGTGCGCGGGCAGGCGCCGCTCGAAATCGAGCGCGTTCCGCAGCCACGAGGTCACCGCCGGGAAGCGGTCCTCGATCCTCTGCAGGTAGGCGTCGAAGCCGGGCCGCGAGCGCAGGAACCCGGCGACCGCAAAGCCCAGCGCGACGACCACGCACGCGAGCGCCGCGATCGTGCGCGCCCAGGCCAGGGTCTCGCCGGTCGGATGGACGACGCCCAGCGCCACGGCCACCCCGATGATCGCGGCCGATGCCGCCGCGGCGCCGAGGGCGGCGCGCCAGACGAGCCTGCGTCGCAGGGCGTCGTAGTGGCGGGCGACCTGGCGCCGGAGCGGAGCGTCGGTGGCGCGGGAGGTCATGGAGAGTCCAGGCTCAGTGCGTCAGCGCGTAGTGGACGATGTTGAGCGACATGCGCAGCGCGGCGTCGCGCTTCTCGGGGGGATCCTCGGGGAAGATCGCCGCGTCCTCCAGGCCATCCCCCAGGTCGGTGTCGAACGAATAGAATACGACCAGCCTTCCGTCGTGGACAATGCCGTAGGCCCGCGCCGGCCCGCCGTCGTGCTCGTGGATCTTGGGCAGGCCGCCCGGGAACTCGTACAGATCGTGGAAGATCGGGTGGGAGAACGGCAGCTCGATCAAGGGCACGTCGGGGAACACCTGCTTCATCGCCCGACGGAACGACGGGTCGATGCCGAAGTCGTCGTCCACCCAGAGGAAGCCGCCCGTGGTCAGGTAACGGCGCAGGTTCGCGGCCTCGGTCGGCGAGAACTTCATGTTCCCGTGACCGCACGCGAACACGAAGGGATACTGGAAGAGCGCGGCGGAGCCGGGCTCCACCACCGCCTCTTTCGTGCCCGACACCGCGATCGAGGTGCGGGCCCGGGCCGCCGCGAGGAGGTTCGTGAGCGAGGTGCGGTCCTCGTACCAGTCGCCGCCCCCACCATACTTGAGCCGGGCGATGCCGAAGGCCCGCGCCCCGGGTGGAGCGTCCGAGGCCCCGGCGGCGAGCGCCGGGGCATGCGCAGCCAGGACGAGCCAGGCGGCCAGCGCGACGGCCCCGATGTGCTTCACCGTATGCTGACCTCCTCGAGCCGATCGCCCCGCGAACCGCTCTTCAGATGATAGGCGGAGCGGGGGGCATTCGGCCATGCGATGCGCGGAGGCCCGGACCTGGGGTCCGGGCCTCCCGGGCGACGCGCGGGTTCTCGTCGGCCGGCGCTAAGGCCGGCTCAGCAGGAGCCGCACCGTCGTCGTGACGCCGTGATCGGCGCGACCGCGAGGGAGGACCGACGCGGCGACGGCGCGCCGCGGCATGGCGGAGGCCGGAACCATCCGCATCTGCGGCTGCTGGTAGGCCGAGACGCCGACCATGCACGTGTTGCATCCCGTCCAGTAGAGGATGTAGTGCCCCGGCTCCTCGAGATTCATGGCGTTCACGTAGCCGTACGTGTAGGCGAGGAGCCGGCCCTCCGCGTCCTCGGCCGACATGCGCATCAGGTAGGACTGGTACGGGATCATCGGAATCCACTGCAGCACGACGGGCGTCAGCGGGGTTCCGTCCGCCGCGCACGGGATCCATGCGTCCAGCGCGTCCTTGTGATCCTGCGTCGCGAAGGGGGAGGGCGCGGAGTTGTAGAGGGCGCTGTAGGGATCCGAGCGGATCGCCTTGTAGATCTGCACGAAGTAGTGGGTGGCTCCGGGGACCGACGCCCACCTGAGCGTGCCCGTCGTGTCGAGGGCCGCGTCGAGGTCCGCGATCGTGTCCGCGGTGGCGACGGCGGCGTTCGTGACCGGGGACCAGGGCGTGATGTGGCCGCTCACGACCCCGCGTCCCACGTAGGTGGGCGGGCTGAAGGAGGAGGGCCGGTGGTCCATCCAGGAGAAGAGCTTCCATCCGGCGGGCTGGAAGCGCTGAACCGGATCGATGTTGTAGTCCATCATCGGCGCGTACCCGCCCCCGGATTCCCGACGCAGGATCTGGTACGTGCTCGCCGCGGTGCCGTCGAAGATCATCCCGTGGAGGATGCCGGCGCCCTCGTCGTACAGGCGCCACAGAGTCAGCAGCGTATCCTCCCCGCCCACGCCGAGGGGCGACCTGTCCAGGAACTCGGCCGCGTAGAAGGGAATGTCCGGGTAGGCGAACTGCTGCACCCGGTCGGTCCTCGTCCCCTCGGGGAACGTGAAGGACGAATTCACCGTGGTGACCTTCCTGGCGCATCCCACGATCGCCACCATCGCCACGGCGAGCGCGGCGAGCGCAGCGATGCGGCGCAGCGGACTGCGGGAACCGTTCATCGTGAGCCTTTCGCTTACTCGGCCTGCACTCCCTTGCGGCGATCGAGCATGATCCAGATGTCGAGCGCCAGGGCGCTGGCCACATAGACCGAGGAGTACGTACCGAACCCGACCCCGACCAGCATCGCGAACGAGAAATCGCGGAGGACCTCGCCGCCCCAGATGAACAGCGCGAGCGCCGTGAGGAACACGGTGAGCGCGGTGATCACGGTGCGCGACAGGGTCTCGTTGACCGCGATGTCCATGGCCCGGGAGTGCTTCTCCTTGCGGAGCGCCCGGGACCGCTCGCGGATGCGGTCGAAGATGACGATGGTGTCGTTGATGGAGTAGCCGGCGATCGTGAGCAGCGCGGCGATCACCGTCAGGGAGACCTCACGCCCGGTGAAGCACAGGAATCCCAGGGTGATCAGCACGTCGTGAAACAGCGAGATCACGGCGCCCACTGCGAATTTGAACTCATATCGGATGCCCACGTAAAGGAGAATTCCGGCGAGGCTCCAGAGGATCGCCCAGATCGCCTTGCGCCTGAGGTCGCTTCCGACGCGGGGGCCGACGGATTCGTTCCGGCGAAGCTCCGCCCGGACCCCCGGGTGCCGGGTGTCGAGGGCCGCCTGGATGGCGGCGACCGGGGCCTGGTTCACCGTGCGGAAGCGGAGCAGGAACTCGGTCTGGTTCGCCGGCACGTCCGGGCTGCGCAGGACCTGGAGCTCCACGTCGCGGAGGTTGGCCGCGTCGAGCACCCGGCGCATCTCGTCCGCCGCGACGGACTGGCTGAGGCGCACCTGGAGCAGCGTCCCGCCGGTGAAGTCCACGCTGTAGTACGGGCCGCGATGGATGAAGAGGAAAGCGAGCGTCGCCACCAGGAGCGCTCCCGAGAACAGGTAGGCGTACCGCCGGAAGCGCATGAACGGGATGTTCGTTCCGATCAGCATCTGGAGCATGATTGGATCTCCTCGGCCCGGCTAGATGCTGATCGATTCGGCCCGGGTCCGGCTCAGCATGAAATCGAAGACCATCCGGGTCAGGAACACGGCCGTGAACAGGTTGGCGACGAGCCCGAAGATCAGGGTGATGGCGAACCCCTTGATCGGGCCGGTGCCGAACTGGAACAGGAAGACGGAGCTGATGATCGTGGTCACGTGGGCGTCGAGGATCGTGCGGAAGGCGCGGTCGTAGCCCAGGGTGACCGATTGCCGGACGCTCTTCTGGCTGCGTAGCTCCTCGCGTATTCGCTCGAAGATCAGCACGTTCGCGTCCACCGACATGCCCACCGTCAGCACGATGCCGGCGATGCCGGGCAGGGTGAGCGTCGAGCCGATGCCGGCCATGGCGGCGAGCAGGTAGAAGATGTTGAGCACCATGGCGACGATCGCGAGGGCGCCGGAGAGCCGGTAGTAGACCAGCATGAAGACGACCACGAGCACCGTGCCGACGAGGCCGGCGAGCAGGCCGTCCCGGATCGAGTCGCTCCCGAGCGACGGCCCCACCGAGCGCTCCTCGATCACGTGCACCGGCGCGGGCAGGGCGCCGGCCCGCAGCACGATCGCGAGGTCGCGCGCGGTCTCGACGTTGAAGCTGCCGCCCGTGATCGAGGCGTCACCGGAGGGGATCCGTTCCCGGATCACGGGCGCCGAGAACACCACTCCGTCCAGCACGATGCCGAGCTGTCGGCCCACGTTGGCCCCGGTGACGCGCGCGAAGTCCGCGCGCCCCCGCGGGGTCAGCTTCATGCTCACGCCCCAGGCGCCCGGGTTCGTGGCGCTGAGGCCCACCTGGGCGTTCGCGGTCGCCACGGAGCCGCCGGTCATCTCGGGCTGGCGCTTCAGCACGTAGAGATAGCGCCCGGTCACGCCCTGCTGGGCTTCCTCCGGCTGGCCCCACTGCAGCGCTGTGTCCGTGGGGATGATCGTGTCCACGCCGGCCGTGGCCAGCATCTTCTCCACCGCGGGGAGATCCTCGGCGCGGATGAAGGCCGCGGATTCGAGCGAGAGGAAATGCGAGGTGAGCGGGTTCTTGCCCTGGGACGTGTCGACGCCGGCCGCGCCATGGGCCGCGAGATAGGCGTCGAGCCGGTCGAAGACGGCCTTCGCCTCCTCCGGCTGGCGCACGAGCTTGAACTCCAGCAGCGCGGTCTTGCCGATCAGGTCGAGGGCGCGCTGGCGATCGGTGAGGCCGGGGAGCTGGATGACGATGCGATCCTCGCCCTCCTTCTGGATCAGCGGTTCGGCCACGCCGAACTGATCGATGCGCTGATGGAGGATCTCGATCGCCCGATCGACCGCGTCACGGCCCTCGGCCGCGTTCATGCGGGAGCGGTCCACTTCGAGCACGAGATGCATGCCGCCCTGGAGGTCGAGGCCGAGATGGATGGCCTTCTTGCGCAGTTCCGACAGGGCCTGGGGGGCGACCTGGGAGCCCGCCGCCGGCCGGTTGTAGTAGCTGGTGTAGTACCGCAGCGACGGGAACAGGTACCAGACGGCGATCACCGTCACCAGGATCACGCTCAGCAACTTCCACTGGTCGGTGCGGGTCATCGGATTCCTCGGGGCATTTGCGACCGGCGTGCCGTGACACCGCCCACGCTCCCACATGGTCCGCGCGGGGGTGCCGGGCAGGTACAAGACAGTAGGAACGAGCGAGTCTACGGGGCGCGACCGGGGGTGTCAACGAAGCGACCGTCAGACGGCCGAACCGCGTCGATCGCGAGGCGCGCGGGCCCGAACGAGGCGAGTCGGGGAACAGCGAACCGGGGGCGCGGTGGTCCCGGGATGCGGGTGGGGGCCGGCTCGCGCCGCCACGTTCGTTCGCGGTTCATCGCGCGCGCCGTCCGCCCTCCGGACCGGGAAGGGGCCGGTTGGCGGCCGGCCCCGGTAGGCAGCGCTTCTTCAGGGTGGGTCGGGGTGAGGAGGGGAAGGCAGGATCATGTGGCGGGCTCCCGGTCCGGAAGCGATCGCGGAGAACGCAACGAGCGTTCCACTGGCCGGGCGAGCGTCGGTTCCTCACGCGTCCGCCTGTGGTTCGCTGCGGCGCGGGGCCGGACGCCCGTTCCCGTCGACCGCGCCGCGGCGCTCCCGACGCCCGCCTCGCGTCACCTGCGACCACGGGCTGACGCCCACGTCGACAGCGCACGGTCCGTCTCTTCTGCCCGCTTCGATCGTCGGCGCGCTGCTGCGGGAGCCCTTCTGTTCGCTCGGCCGCTCGACGGATCGAGCCCGCGAGCCATGATTCCGCGATCATGAGGCCGCTCTCCGGCCCTGATTTCTTGACACCCTCGGAACGCGTTCTTATAGTCTGTGATTCGACGCACCGGGCCTCTCCCACTCACTCCATCCTGCCCGGGAAAAGGAGCCTCCTCCGCATGATTCCACGCATTCGTTGGGTGAGCTTCGCCGTGCTGGCGCTGCTCACCATCGCCCCGGCGTGCCTGGCGGCAGAGGGCGAGACGGGGTACAAGCCGGGCAGGGGCGGGGTCGGTGGCGGGATCGGCGGCTCTTATTTCGGCGCCGACCGGATGCTCGGCAGCGACTGGTTCGGGGACTTCTCGAGCGGGGCTCTGCCGAGGTTCTCCTTTGCCGCTCAGTTCCGCTACGTGAAGAGCCCACACTGGCGTTGGCAGGTCAGCCCGGGTCTGACGTGGACCGCGTACAAGACCGGGACCCACATCCCGTTCGTCGACCTGCGGAATCCGACCGACAACTCCAAGGACCAGGTGCTCACGATCCTGGTCCCCATCACGGCTCAGGCCCAGTACGTCGTGCACAAGGGTCGCTGGTACTACCACCTCGGAGCCGGCCCGGGGCTGTACCGCGTCATGGTCGAGAACCACCGCAAGGTGCTCAAGGATCCCGCTCCCGCCTCGCTTCAGATCCACCGCAATCTGTTCCTGGGCGGCGCGCTCGAGTTGGGCGCCGAGCGCTTCCTCAAGGCGATCAGCAGCACGAGCGTCGAGGTGAGCTGGACCAACCACCTCGTCCTCGCGCAGAAGGACGAGTTCCCCAGCGGCTTCAACAGCAACCTGATGGCGATGGAGTTCCGGGTCGGGGTGAACTACTACTTCGATCCGCTCAAGCAGAAGACCCCGGGCATCCCGGTCCCCGACATCCCGACGACGCCGGCACAGCCGTCGAAGTAGTCCCCCGGGCGTGAGGCGCCGCCCGGGCCCAGGTGCTAGCCTGTCGCCCGGAGGGATGGTGCCATGACCGACCGGGTCCGCTGGGACGAGAAGGTGGGGGGGGACGCGCTCACCTTCGACGACGTCCTGCTGGTTCCTTCGTATTCCGCCTTCCACCCGCGCGACGTGGACGTGCGCACACGCTTCTCCCGCCGCATCGCGCTCGAGGTTCCGCTCGTCAGCTCGGCCATGGACACCGTCACCGAGTCCGAGCTGGCGATCGCGCTCGCCCGCGAAGGCGGCCTCGGCGTCATCCACAAGAACCTCACGATCTCCGAGCAGTGCTCGCAGGTGGATCGCGTGAAGCGCTCGGAGAGCGGCATGATCCGGGATCCGGTGACGCTTCCGCCCGACGCCACGCTGGGCGACGCGCACGCCATCATGGCGCGCTTCCACATCTCGGGCGTCCCGATCACCGAGAACGGACGGCTGGTCGGGATCCTCACGAACCGCGACCTGCGCTTCGAGGACTCGCGGACCAAGCCGGTCTCCGAGGTCATGACGCGCGCGAACCTCGTGACCGCTCCGCTGGGCACCACCCTCGAGCAGGCGCGCGCGGTCCTCCAGCGGCACCGGATCGAGAAGCTGCCGATCGTGGACGACGAGGGCCTGCTGCGCGGCCTGATCACGGTCAAGGACATCGAGAAGCGGATCAAGCACCCGCACGCCTGCAAGGACGCGCTCGGCCGATTGCGCGTGGGGGCGGCGGTGGGCGCGGGCGGCGACGCGCTCGAGCGCGCCGCGGAGCTGGTGCGCGCGGGCGTGGACGCGCTCGTGGTCGACAGCGCGCACGCGCACTCGATCGGGGTCGTGCGCACCGCCGAGCGGGTGCGCGAGCGCTTCCCCGAGGTGGACCTCGTCGTCGGCAACGTCGGCACCTTCGAGGGCGCGCGGGTGATCGCGGATCTGGGCGCCGACGCGGTCAAGGTGGGCATGGGGCCGGGGGCGATCTGCACCACGCGCGTCGTGACCGGCACCGGCATGGCCCAGATCACGGCCGTCCTCGAGGCGGCGCGCGCGCTCGAGGACCGCGACGTGCCGATCCTCGCCGACGGCGGCATCAAGTGCTCGGGCGACA
>DATKKO010000075.1:0-4394 GCA_035542955.1 Terriglobales bacterium | reverse complement strand
CAGACACTCGCCAATCCGCACGTCACGTCCGCGCACGCTCTGGAACACGCCATAGACGAGGGCGCCCCCCACCGCCTGTGCGAGCACCACGAAGAGCGCCGCATCGAGGAACGTCAGGGCGACGAACGCGAAGCGGGACGGCCCGGAGGACGGCGGAACGCCGGTGATCGCCTCGTGCACGAGCCTGCCGTATCGCACGAGCAAGGCCGGCGCGTATCCGACGGCGACCACCGCGATGAACTGGAGGAAGTGGCCGAAGAACGTGGCGAACGTGTCCCCCAGCACGCGCCCGACCGTGATCGGTGCGGTGTCGACGACGTCCACGCCTGCCATGGAGATCCTCTCCGGCCGGAGCCGGGAATCCAGCCGGCTATTCGAAGACGGCCGCGATCTGGTCCACGTCGAGCGCGCCCTTCGCCGCGCGCAGCCGGTAGTAGAGGACGGCGAGCACGGTGGCCTGCAGGCTGCCGAACCCGACGTACGCGACCATGGACAGTACGGTCGACACGATCTGATTGGCCAGTGAGACCGCGCCGAGCACCAGGTTCACCGCGAACTGCAACAGCGTGAGCACGGCGAACGAGCCGAAGACGATGCCGCGGAAGCCCCGCGTCAGATCGACGCTGCGCCGGAGCGCCGACCCCACCGAGTGCCGCTCCACGACGGCGGCCGGCACCGCCATCGAGAGCGCGAGCGCGATCAGGATGCCGGGGACGATGCATGCGACGAGCCCGAGCAGCGCCAGGATCCCCACCGCGAGGCTCACGAGCAGCACGATGGGCAGCCGGCGCAGGCCGATCGTGAGACAGCTCCCGATCCGCAGGGGAGCGCCGCGCTCGATCTGGAACACGCCGTAGGTGAGGGCGGCCGAGGCGAGCTGGGTCCCGACGAGGAAGAGGATCGCGAAGATCGGCATCACGATCAGCATGCCGATCACGGTCGCGGGTCCGGGCGCCGCCCGGGCAGGATCCGGCATCGTGAGCGCCACGTACACGAAGAACACGATCAGCGGAATCAGGGTCAGCGACGTGATCGTGACGAACTGGGCCACGTGGGAAACGAACAGCGCGAACGAGTCCCGGAGCACGATCCCGACGTTCGGGCGCTCCGTGACGAAGAGCCTCCCTCCCTCCATGACGGCCTCCCGGTTCGAAGACAAGGAGCGGCAGCGGGTCGGGCGGAGTCTACGGGCGCCGGACCGGACCAGGCCAGAGCGTTTTCCGCTCGCGGATCCCGGCCCTGTCTCCCCGGCGGAACGCCCGGCCCCCGGAGCGTGCGTCCGCCGAGGTGGCCCCGGAGCGCGCCCTCCGCGCTCGACCGCGGCCGGTTGACGCCGGGTCCCGCTCCGGCCTATTGTGAACGAGCTTTCACAAAGGAGGCGGCGTGCCCCGCACGCGCTTGCGCACCGAGATCCGCCAGGACCAGCTCGTCGAGGCCGCCCTCGCCGTGATGGCGGAGCAGGGCCGCGGGAGCCTCAGCGTCGCGGCGGTCGCGCGCCGCGCCGGCCTCGCCCCCTCGGCGATCTACCGCCATTTCCCCGGCAAGCAGGCGCTGCTCGACGCGGTGGTCGAGCGCATGCGCGAGCGCATGCTGGGCGCCGTGGCCGCGGCGCGGGCCGCGGAGCCCGACGCGATCGCCGCGCTGCGCCGGGTGCACGAGCGCCTGCTCCATCTCGTGCGCCAGAACCGCGCGCTGCCGCGCGTCGTGCTCTCCGGCGACTACCCGGTCGGCGACCGCGCGCGGCGCGAGCGCATGCTCGACCTGCTCACGCGCTTCCTCGACGCGCTCGCCGGGATCGTCGCGGACGGGCAGCGCCGCGGCCGCATCCGCTCCGATGTGAACGCGCGTTCGCTCGCGGTGCTGTTCCTCGGACTCTTCCAGCCCGCCGCCGTGCTGTGGGCGATGAGCGACGGGCGTTTCGACGTGACCCGGCAGGCCCGCGAGGCCTGGCCCGTGTTCGAGCAGGCCCTCCGCCCGTCGGACCCGGCTTCGCCGGGTGCCCCCGCGGTCCGGCGCCGCGCGCGGGGGTCCCGCGCCCTCCGCTCCCGGAGAGTTCCCGCATGAAACCGATTCCCCGCGTCATCCTGGTGCTGGCCGTGGTGGTGATCGCGATCCTCGTCGCCCTGCCCTTCCTGCGCCGCCTCGGACAGAGCGGACGCCTCACCGCGTCGGGCACGATCGAGGCGACCGAGGCGCAGCTCGGCTTCCAGGCGCCGGGCCGGATCGACTCCGTGCTCGTGCGAGAGGGCGACATCGTACGGGCGGGCCAGCGGCTGGCCACGCTCGACCGCACCGAGGCCACGGCGCGGCGCGCCCAGGCAGCCGCCGCGCTGGCCGCGGCCCGCGCCCAGCTCGACGAGCTCCAGCGCGGATCGCGCCCCGAGGAGATCGTGCAGGCCCGGGCCGCGCGCGACGCGGCCCGCCAGCGTCTCGCGGACGCGCAGCAGGACTACGACCGCCTCTCCGAGCTGATCGCGAAGAAGGTGGTGAGCCAGCAGGCCTTCGACAAGGCGAGCACCGCGCTCGACGTGGCGAAGGCGCAGGCCGAACAGGCCGCCCAGCAGTACCGGCTCGTAGTCGCGGGTCCGCGCCGCGAGCGCGTCGAGGCGGGACGCGCACAGGCCGCGCAGGCCGACGCGGCGCTGCGGGCCGCCGACGCGCAGCTCGCGAACATGGTGATCCGCGCGCCCTTCGACGGCGTGGTGACCGTGCGCAACCACGAGCCCGGCGAGATCGTGCCCGCCGGCGCGGCGGTCGTCACCGTGCTCGACCGGAACGACCGCTGGGTGCGCATCTACGTGAGCGAGGACCGGATCGGCGCGGTCCACGCCGGGCAGGCCGCGACGATCACCTCCGACACCTTCCGCGGCCGGACCTATCCGGGAACGGTGACCTACATCAGCAGCGAGGCCGAGTTCACGCCGAAGAACGTGCAGACCAGCGAGGAGCGCGTGAAGCTGGTCTACGCGGTCAAGGTGCGCGTCACCGGCGACGCGCGCTACGACCTCAAGCCGGGCCTGCCGGCCGACGTGCGCCTGACGCTGGCGAAGTGATGGCGGCCGCGGCTCCCGCGCTCGAGCTGGCGGGACTGACGCGCCGCTTCGGCGCGCTCACCGCAGTCGACGGCCTGTCCCTCACCGTGCGCCGGGGCGAGCTGTTCGGCCTCGTCGGGCCCGACGGCGCCGGCAAGACCACGACCCTGCGCATGCTCGCCGGCGTGCTGCGGCCGAGCGCGGGCGAGGCCCGACTGCTCGGCGTGAGCGTGGGACGCGATCCCGAGCGCGTGAAGCACTCGATCGCCTACATGTCGCAGCGCTTCGGGCTCTACACCGACCTCACCGTCGCTGAGAACCTCGACTTCTACGCGGACCTCTACCGCGTGCCGCGTGCGGAGCGGCCGGCGCGGCTCGAGCGGCTCTACCGCTTCTCCGCGCTCGAGCCCTTCCGCGAGCGCCTCGCGGGGCAGCTCTCGGGCGGCATGAAGCAGAAGCTCGCGCTCTCCTGCTGTCTCGTGCACGAGCCCGAGATCCTGCTCCTCGACGAGCCCACGTTCGGCGTCGATCCCATCTCGCGCCGCGACCTGTGGCTGATCGTGCACGAGATGGTGGCGCACGGGACGACGGTGGTGGTGAGCACGGCGTACATGGACGAGGCCGAGCGCTTCGACCGGCTGGCCATGCTCCATCGCGGCCGCCTGCTCGCGCTCGACACCGCCGACGCGCTGCAGGCCGCCTTCCCCGCCGAGCTGGTCGCCCTCCCGGTGGACCGCCCGCGCGAGGCGCGCGCCGCGGCCGGGACGCTCGCCGCGGTGCGGCGCGCCGCCGTGTTCGGCGACCAGCTCCATCTCACCGTGGGCTCCGCCGCCGCCGACGGTCCCGCGATCGCCGCGGCGCTGCGCGGCGCGGGCTTCGCGCCCGGCGAGCCGCGCCGCATCGAGCCCTCGCTCGAGGACGTGTTCATCGAGCGCATCGGAGAGACCGCGTGAGCGCGGACCCGCGCGCGCCCGCGAACCCGCGCCGCCCCGCGGCGCCCGACGAGCCCGCGGTCGTGGTCGAGGAGCTGACCCGCCGCTTCGGCTCGTTCGTCGCGGTCGACCACGTTTCGTTCGACGCGCGCCGCGGCGAGGTGTTCGGCTTCCTCGGACCGAACGGGGCGGGCAAGACCACGACCATCAAGATGCTCACCGGTCTGCTCCAGCCCACCTCGGGCCGCGGCACGGTGGCCGGGCACGATCTCGCCACCGAGACCGAGGCGATCAAGCGCGACATCGGCTACATGTCGCAGCTCTTCTCGCTCTACGGCGACCTCACGGTCGAGGAGAACATCTCGTTCTTCTCCGGCCTCTACGGCGTGCCGCGCGAGCGCCGCGCCGCGCGCCGCGACTGGGTGCTCGA
>DATKKO010000074.1:0-5122 GCA_035542955.1 Terriglobales bacterium | reverse complement strand
CGCCGCTCGAGACGTCGAGGGCGTGCCCGCCCGCGGGCACGAGATGCCGCAGCGAGACGATGCTGCCGGCGTCCACCAGCGCGCTGATGCTCGGCAGGGAGTCACCGCGCAGCACGCGGCGGGCGAGCGCCTCGATCGAGGAGCGGTGCTCGGCCGGCTTCACGCCGATCGCGCGATAGGCCTCGCGCCAGGAGTGGATCCTCGGATGCGCGGCCAGATGCTCGAGATCGAGTCCCGCCCGGAGCGAGGCTTCGGCGGCGCGCAGCTCCTCGAGCAGTTCGGGCGAAGACGGGCCGTTCGCCACTCCGCGCGCGACCACGACGCCGCGCACGTATCCGGGGAAGAGCCGGAAGATGTCCGCCGAAACCGAGATCCACCGCTCCGACATGGCTGCCGAATCTAGCACGCTGGGCGATCGCGGGAGGCGCGGAGCGCCTCCCGCCCCATCGCTGCACGCCCGTTCTGGCGCGGGAGCGTCGCGCGCGATAGGCTGTGCCCTCCGTCGCCCCCGAGCCGGATCGCACGCGGGGCTCAGGACTCGGGGCCGCCTGGAGGAGGGATCGTGGCCTACACCATCCGGCGGATGGACTACTACTACGCCACCGTTCCGGACCGGCCGGGCGAGGCTCACGAGCTGCTCTCGCAGCTCGCGGCACTCGGCGTCAACCTGCTGGCCCTGAACGCCGTCCCGACCGGGCCCGAGAGCACCCAGCTCACGCTCTTCCCCGAGGACCCGCACGTGCTGGTGCGGGCCGCGGAGAGCGCGAAGCTCCCGCTCGACGGACCGCATCACGCGCTGCTCGTGCGCGGGGACGACGAGCTGGGCGCGCTCGCGAAGGTGCACGCGCGGCTCGCGCAGGCCGGCGTCGACGTCTACGCCTCGACCGCGGTGACCGACGGCCGGGGGCATTTCGGCTACATCCTTTATATCCGTCCCGGCGAGTTCGACCGGGCCGTGACCGCGCTCGAAGTGTAGAACGGCGGCGCGCGGCGCCGGGACGGCCGCGCATCGCCCTCCACCTTTCGTCCCGCTCGAGTGCCACGCATGAACGCATTCCTCGAACGCCGCCGCGAACGAGTCGCGGCCGCCTGGGCTCTCGACGACGGGTTCGTCCTCGTCGGCGCGGGCCAGCCCATCGGCATTCCGGGCGGCGCCGACCAGACCTATCCCTTCCTCTCCCACTCCGACTACTTCTACCTCACCGACTTCGAGTGCGTGGGCGGCGTGGTGGCGTACGACCCGAAGGAGGGCTGGACCGATTTCGTCCCCGACGTCACCGAGGACGAGCGCGTGTGGGAGGGGCGCAGGGACGCGCCGGGCACGCCGCTGTCGCGCCTGCCCGACTGGCTCGCGTCGCGTCGCGGGCGGCGGCTCGCGATGCTGGGCGTGCCGCTGCCGGATGTCGGCGCGGACGCTGCGCTCACGGCCGAGGTCGCCGAGCGGCTGCTCCAGGCGCGCCGCCCCAAGGACGAGACGGAGCTGGAGCGCATGCGGCGAGCGGCGGCGGCGACCGCGCCGGGCTTCGCGGCGGCGCGCGACCGGATCGCCCCCGGCGTGACCGAGCGCGCGATCCAGATCGAGCTGGAGACCGAGTTCCGCCGCGCGGGCGGCGACCGCGTCGCGTTCGAGACGATCGTGGGCGCGGGCCCGAACTCGGGCGTTCTGCATTTCCTGCCCGGCACGCGCGCGGCGCGGGACGGGGAGAACGTGCTCGTCGACGCAGGCGCCGAGATCGCGCGCTACGTGAGCGACGTCACGCGGACGTATCGCGTCGGGACGCGTGACGGCTTCTTCCGCGATCTCTATCAGGTCGTGCTCTCCGCGCAGGAGCGCGGGATCGACCGCTGCCGGCCCGGCGCGGAGTGGCGGGACGTGCACCTCGCGGTCGCGCGCGACATGACCGAGGGGCTGGTGGCGCTCGGGATCCTGCGGGGATCGCCCGACTCGCTCGTCGAGCAGGACGCGCACGCGCTCTTCTTCCCGCACGGCCTCGGCCACCTCGTCGGCCTCGGCGTGCGCGACGCGAGCGGCTATCTGCCGGGGCGCAAGCGGAGCGAGCGCTTCGGCCTGAGCTTCCTGCGCTGCGATTTCCCGCTCGAGCCGGGATTCGTGATCACGGTGGAGCCCGGGCTCTACTTCATCCCGCCGCTGCTCCAGGATCCGGCGCGGCGCACCCGCTACCGCGACGCCGTGAACTGGTCGAAGGTGGACGAGCGGCTCGGCTTCGGCGGCATCCGCATCGAGGACGACGTGCTGGTCACGAGCGGCGCCCCGGAGGTGCTGACCGCGGCGATCCCGAAACGCCTCTAGTCTGCGCCTGAAAACGGCCGAATGGCTGCGTTACGCGGGCGGCTCCTCGCTGCGACGTATCCGCGGGGATACGACTCGCTCGTCGCTCGCCCGCGTGCCTTGCCCTCGGCCGTTTTGAGGCGCAGCAAGGTGCCCATCGTCATTCTTTGCGCAGCGAGCCGACGAGCTTGTCGAATCCCGGGCTGGCCGCGGCCATCGTCTTCTCCGGCCCGGTGAGCTTGAAGAACAGCGGCCCGCCCGGCCCGGCGACGATCGCGCAGCGCATCCGCCAGCCGGGCTTCGTGCCCTGCGACTGCATCATCGGTCCGGAGGGCGCGGTGTAGGCGCCCTTCACGTCGAGCAGGCTCACCTCCAGACCGTTCACCCGCCGCGTGGAGCGGCGCGAGCCCGTGGCCGGCTGGAACTGCGCGATCCAGCGCTGGACGTTCGCGTCCACGCTCCCGCCCTGGTTCGCGCCGAAGTAGTAGACCGCGCACTCCGCGCCTTCGGAATCGCGGGCCGCGGGCGCGATCATGTAAGTCGCGACCCGCATCGGACGCGGCCCCGCGACCGTCCAGGGCGCGGGCACGTCCCAGCGCAGCCCGGCGGCTTCGTTGGGGCTGCCGCCCCTCTGCGCCTGGAAGGGCGAAGCGAGTCCGGTCGTGCCGCCGGGCGGCGGCGCGGGACCGCCTTCGCTCCCGCTGCCGTGGGCGCTCGCGATGCCGGAGGGCGCGCCCGCGGACGACTTCGATCCCCGTTGGCCGCATCCCGCGAGGGATGTCGCGATCAGGCCGAGAGTGACGACGAGAAGGATTGCCTTCATCGGATTCATCCTCTCCGTGAGCCAGCGACGGCGGCGGCCTCCAGCCGGGACTTGCGCGCGCATCGTACAACGCCCGCCACGGGCCGGACCACCGCGCTCGTGCGGCGGCGCCCAGCCGGGCGAACCGCCGTGAAGACCCGCGACGCGCCGGGCTACGGCCGCTTTCACGGCCGCGCCTGATCGAGCATAATCGGCGGGTGAAGTCGCGCCAGCGGCCGCTCTCGTGGCTCGTGCTCCTGCTCGGGATCGCCTCGGTCTCGACGGCCTCGATCTTCATCCGCTACGCGCAGCGCGACGCGCCTTCGCTCACCATCGCCGCCGCGCGGCTCGCGCTCGCCACGCTCGTGCTCGCGCCGCCCGCGCTGGCGCGCCATCGCGCGGCTCTCGCCCGGCTCGGCCGCCGCGAGCTCGGGCTCGCGCTGCTCGCCGGCATGTTCCTCGCGCTGCACTTCGCGCTGTGGATCGCCTCGCTCGGGCGCACCAGCGTGGCCAGCTCCGTGGTGCTCGTGACCACGACCCCGCTGTGGGTGGGCCTGCTCGGTCCGCTCCTGCTGCGTGAGCGGCTCACGCGCCCGCTCGCGCTCGGGATCCTGATCGCGATGGCGGGCGGCGTCGCGGTGGGCTGGAGCGACGCGGGCGGGCGCGCGCTCGCCGCGCGGGCCGGGAGCGTTGCGCGCGCCGGCACGATCGGCGGCGATGCGCTCGCGCTGGGCGGCGCCCTGATGATGACCGGCTACCTGCTCGCGGGGCGCAGGCTGCGGCGCGGCCTCGCGCTCGTACCCTACGTGTTCGTGGTCTACGGCGCGGCGGCGGTCGTGCTGCTCGCCGCCATGACGTTCGCGGGCCAGGGCTTCCTCGCGCTGCCGGCGCGCGTGTGGCTCTGGCTCGCGCTGGTCGCGCTCGTGCCCCAGCTCCTCGGGCACTCGAGCTTCAACTGGGCCTTGCGCTACCTGCCCGCCTCGTTCGTGGCGATCGCGCTCCTCGGCGAGCCGGTGGGCTCGACCGCGCTGGCCTGGGCGCTGCTGCGGGAGACGCCGCCGCCGCTCACGCTCTTCGGCGCGGTCCTGATCCTGGCCGGGATCGCGATCGCGGCCACCTCGGCGCCGGCCACGATCGCAGAGGAGCCCGCCGGCTGAGACGTGGCGTGGCGGGCGGCCGATCGGGCTTCATGCGGCGCGCGATCTGATCGCTGTAAGCTGCTGCCCGTCAAGCCGCTCGCCGCGCTTGGCGCGCGCGGCTGGGCTTCATGCTGCGGCCTCTCCGACCCCGCGCGTGTCGTCGCACCACTCGAGCGCTTCGACGTACAGGTCGGGGACGATCCCCTCGTCGAGGGACAGCCGCGACGCGGCGGCCGAGACCCTCACCCAGTCGAAATCGCCGTATGCGGTCGCGAGCTCGAGCACGTCGCGCAGCGGACCGGCGTCGCCGAGCAGGGCCGCCTTCACGTCGGGCGCGATCGGGATCTGGTCGAGCACCGCGTCCAGCGGATAGTCGAGCAGGGCGTCGATCAGCGAGAACGCGCCGAGCAGGAAGAGGTCCGGCGCGCGGTCACGGAATCCCGCCGGCTCGGCGAGTAGCTCGCAGAGCCGGCCGCGCACCAGCGCCTGGTTCACCAGCTCGTCCGGCTTGTCGGTCGGCATGCTGGCCATCACCACGATCGTGGCCCAGGTGCGGATCTCGCGCTCGCCGAGGAGCATGAGCGCGTGCGGGATCGAGGCCACCGGGCCGCGCCAGGCGAAGAAGGCGGCGTTGAGGTAACGCAGCAGCTTGTAGGAGAGCCCGACCTCGCGCTCGATGATGTCCGCGATCGCGTAGAAATCGAGGCCGCTCTTGTGGATCTCGCGCAGCAGCTCGACCCGGTGGAGCTGCGAGGCGGGGATGTCGCGCCCGGGCACGATGGTGGGACGCGCGAAGAAGAAGCCCTGGAACATGCCGTAGCCCAGGCCGCGCATCTCGCGATAGACCTTCTGCGATTCGATCTTCTCGGCGAGCAGGGCCGGCCCGCGCAA
>DATKKO010000073.1:0-4352 GCA_035542955.1 Terriglobales bacterium | reverse complement strand
GTAGGGGGCGATGCCACCCGGGTCGTCCTCGTGATAGAAGCCGTCCGGCCAAGGATGGGACGAGTAGGCGGCGCGCTGGATCACGGCGTCGCTGAAGGTGCTGTCCCGCGGCCCGATCGAGGAGGGTGGAAGAACGGGCAGCGGGGAGTTGATCGACCTGGTCCCGCATCCAGGGAAGGAGAGCGAGAGCAGGACGAGAGCCACGAGTGCTGCGGCTCGATTCACGGTGGGTTCCTCCCGCCCCGGTCGGGTGGTCACGAAGAGGATACTCCTCCTCGAAGCGGACTGTTCCGTCTTTGCGCGGGTCGATGTGTGCCCGGACCTCCCGCGGCGGTCGCGGCCCGCGCTCGCCCTCGCCGCGGGGATTGCGTACACTCGAATGGACGCGCCCGCGGCTCAGGGCGCGCCCGTCCTCGGATCCATCGCCAGAAGACCCGCCGGCTCGTCTCGCGCTTGCCGCGCGCAAACCCGAGCCCGCTCCACCGTCCCGAACCGGGAGAGAAGCCGTGAAGCACCTCGACCTCTTCCTGACCGACGCACAGCTCGCCTCCGAGATCGCGCGCTGCGTGTACTGCGAGGAGAAGCCCTGCACCGAGGCCTGCCCGGCCGACTGCTCTCCGGCGGACTTCCTGATGGCGGCGAAGGGCGGCACGCCCGCCGACATCGCGCGCTCGACCGCGCTCATCATGACGAAGAACCCGCTCGGCGGCGTGTGCGGCGCGGTCTGTCCCGACACGCACTGCCAGGCCGCGTGCTCGCGCAAGCTGTTCGATCGCGCGATCGAGATCCCGTACGCGCAGGCGGCGATCGTGGCCCGGGCGAAGGCGCTGGGCGTGATGCCGCGGCTCGCGGAGACGCCGGCCGGCGGGAAGAAGGTCGCGATCGTGGGCGCGGGAGCGGCGGGGCTCGCCGCGGCGCTCGCGCTCGCGCAGCAGGGCTACGAGGTGGACCTACTCGAGCGCGCGGCGCAGGCGGGCGGAGCGATCGCGCTGGTGCCGCCCGAGCGCATGGATCCGCGGGTGCTCGCGACCGACGTCGAATGGCTGCTCCGGCACTCGCGCATCCACCTGCAGGTGAATCGCAACGTGACCGATCCCGCGGCGCTGCTCGGCCAGGGCTACGCCGCGGTGCTCGTCGCCTGCGGGCTCCACGACCCGATCCGGCTCGGCATCCGGGGCGAGGAGCTGGCGGTCACGGCGAACGCGTACCTTGCCGATCCCCTGCGCCACGCAGTGAAGGGCCGCGTCGCCGTCGTCGGCGGCGGCGCGATCGCCTGCGACTGCGCCGCGACCGCGCTCGCGCGCGGCGCCACGCAGGTCGAGATGATCACGCTCGAGCAGTGGCGCGAGCTGCCGCTCACGGCGAAGGAGCGGCAGGGCCTGCTCGAGGGCCCGGTCAACATCGTCGGGCGCACGCGCGTGATCGAGATCCTCGCGCAGGCCGGCCGCGTGAGCGGGCTCAAGGTGCAGCGCGTCTCGCTCGCGCGGGGCGAGACCTTCCACCCGTCGAAGATGACGCCCGTCTCCGGCACCGAGCAGAACCTGCCCGGCTTCGAGCAGGTGATCGTCGCCATCGGCAACCGGTCCGGCCTGAAGGTCGAGCGCCGCGCCGGCGTGTTCCTCGCGGGCGACGCGGTGCACGGTCCCTCGACCGTGGTCGAGGCCGCGGCGGCGGGCAAGAACGCGGCGCTCGAGCTGGACGCGTGGGTGCGCGGACAGGCCAGGCCGAAGGTCGAGAAGCCGAAGAAGAGCCGGGCGCGCGTGCCCGGCTACGCCGACGTGCCGGTGCCGCTCGAGGTCGACTTCTTCGGCCGCGGCATCCGCTCGCCGTTCCTACTCTCGGCGGCGCCGCCGACGGACGGCTACGAGCCGATGAAGCGCGCGCTCGAGGCGGGCTGGGCGGGCGGGATCATGAAGACCGCGTTCGACGGGCTGCCGATCCACATTCCCGGGGCCTACATGCACGTCTTCGACGCGGACACCTACGGCAACGCGGACAACGTCTCCGAGCATCCGCTCGCGCGCGTGTGCCCCGAGATCGAGCGGCTGGTGAAGGAGTATCCGGACCGCCTGATCGGCGCCTCGACGGGCGGACCGGTGAGCGGCCACGACGAGGAGGACCGCAAGGTCTGGCAGGCGAACAGCCGCAAGCTCGAGAACGCCGGCGCGATGGTGGTCGAGTTCAGCCTGTCGTGCCCGCAGGGCGGGGACGGCACCGAGGGCGCCATCGTCTCGCAGTCGGCGGGCGTCACGGCCAAGGTCGTGAGCTGGGTGATGGAGACGAGCGATCCGGCCGTGCCCAAGCTGTTCAAGCTCACGGGCGCGGTGACTTCGATCGAGGTGATCGTGCGCGCCGTGAAGGAGGTGCTGGCCCGGTACCCCGGGAAGAAGGCGGGGGTGACGCTCGCGAACAGCTTCCCGACGCTCTTCTTCCGGTCCGGCGACAAGCGCACCTGGGACGAGGGCATCATCGTCGGCATGAGCGGCGCGGGCGTGGCGCCCATCTCGAATCTCACGCTGGCCTCGGTCGCGAACCTCGGCGTGACGGTGTCGGGGAACGGCGGCCCGATGGACTACCGCTCCGCCGCGCAGTTCCTCGCGCTCGGCGCGCGCACGGTCCAGTTCTGCACGGTGGCGATGAAGTACGGCGTGGGCATCGTCGGCGAGCTGCACGCGGGGCTCTCGCACCTGATGCAGGCGCGCGGCCTCGCCTCGGTCGAGGAGCTGATCGGCCGGGCGCTGCCCGATCCGGTCACGGACTTCATGGCGCTGTCGCCCACGCTGCGCGTTCCGCAGGTGACGCCCGAGCTGTGCGTGTCCTGCGGCAACTGCACGCGCTGCGCCTACCTCGCGGTCGCGCTCGACGACGACCGCAAGCCGCGCTTCGATTCGGCCCGCTGCATCGGCTGCAGCCTGTGCGCGCAGAAGTGCTTCACCGGCGCGCTCGCCATGCGCGACCGCCGCGCCGACGAGCACGCGCATCCGGTCGCATGAGGACGCCCCGACCCTCGCGCTGCGCGCGACGGTGCCCGATCGCTCTGCTCCTGCTGCTCGCGCTCCCGCTCGCGGACGCGCCCGCGGCGCGGGCCGCGGACTGGATGAGAAAGCAGCCCTACCTCATCTATCCGGGGCAGCCCGGGCAGATCAAGGTCCTCTGGCAGCTCACGGGCACGGACACCTGCCGGCTCGCCTGGGGCACGGACACGACCTGCTCGCTCGGCAGCGTCGCGAGCCCCGAGTACGGCGACGACCATCAGCACGCGGTCACGATCGAGGGACTGGAGCCGGGGACGAAGTACGACTACCGCGAGACGAACGAGGGCTATTCGTATGCGGGCTCCTTCACCTCGGCTCCGGCGCCCGACGCGGCCCGGCTGAAGTTCTTCGCCTACGGCGACACGCGCAGCACCCCGAGCGAGCACGATCTGGTCGCCCGCGGCATGGTCACCCGGTTCCAGGCCGACCCGGCGTTCCAGACGCTGACCCTGCAGATGGGCGACTACGTGACGCAGGGCGACAACGAGCTGTACTGGACGAGCGACCTCTTCCACCCGGCCTACGCCTATATGCACCTGCTGCTCGGGAACCTCGCCTACATGGGCGTGATGGGGAACCACGAGGGCTCGGGAGTGCTCTACAAGAAGTACCTGCCCTATCCCTTCGTGGCCGGGCGCTACTGGTCCTTCGACTACGGTCCCGCGCACTTCGCCATGGTCGACCAGTACACCGCGTGGGGCGCGGGGTCGGCGCAGCTGGACTGGCTCCACAACGACCTCGCCTCGAGCGACAAGCCGTGGAAGTTCGTCGTCCTGCACGAGCCGGGCTGGTCCTCGGGCGCCGCGCACCCGAACAACGTCACCGTCCAGACCCAGATCGAGCCGCTGTGCGAGCAGTACGGCGTGGCCATCCTCTTCGCCGGCCACAACCACAACTACTGCCGCGCGGTGGTGGACGGCGTGCAGCACATCACCACGGGCGGAGGCGGCGCGCCGCCCGAGTCGCCGTTGCCCGGACAGCCCAACGTGGTGATCGCCGCCGGGGGCGGGCACTTCTGCACGATCACGATCGACTGCGGCGTGCTGCACTTCGAGTCGATCCGCTCGAACGGCGGCTCGCTGATCGACTCGTTCACGATCACGCGGCCCTTCACCGACGCCTCGGCGCCCTCGGTGCGCGTGACCGCGCCGGCGGCCGGCGCGGCCTGGAAGGCCGGCTCGCGGCACGACATCACCTGGTCCGCCGCGGACAACGTGGGCGTGACCTCGGTGGACATCGACGGATCGAGCGACGGCGGCGCGACCTGGTCGCCGCTGCTCGCGAACGCGGCCGACGCCGGCACGTTCGCCTGGGCGG
>DATKKO010000072.1:0-5558 GCA_035542955.1 Terriglobales bacterium | reverse complement strand
AGGGGCTCTCCTGCGTGCAGGGCCTGGAGGTCGTGCCCAGCGGCTCGATCCTCTACATCCAGCCCGCCGGCAAGGGCAATCGCTCGGGTCGGGATCCGATCCAGCAGCTGGCGCGACAGACCGGCGCGGGGACGATCGTCTCCGGCGCCTACTACCTCGAAGCCGACTCGCTGCGCTTCCAGGCCCGGATCGACGACGTCGCGCACGGACGCCTGCTCATGGCGCTCGCGCCCGCGACCTGCGCTCGCGGGGCTCCGCTCCAGGCCATCGACGCGCTGCGCCAGCGCGTGATGGGCGCGGTGGCTGCGAGGCTCGAGTCCGTGCACGAGATGGGAACGCAGCAGCAGCCTCCCCGCTACGACGCCTATTGCGAGTTCATCGCGGGCTTCGAGATCTTCGAGACCGACGAGCGCGAGGGGCTGAAGCACTTCCAGCGCGCCTCCGCGCTCGATCGCGACTTCCTGCCGCCGCTCTTCTACGAGGCCTATCTCCTCGACCGACTCGGCGACCACGCGCGCGTCGGCGAGATCCTGCGCACACTCAGCGAGCAGCGGGAGGACCTGCTGCCCTTCGGGCGGCAATGGCTGGACGTCATGCTGGCCTACGCGAGCCATCGCTACCCCGAGGCGCTCCAGCACGCGCGCCTCGCACTGCGGAAGGCGCCGGGCGATCCGATGACGACGCTCTGGGTGGGCTTCATGGCGGCGGTGAGCAATCGTCCCCGCGAGGTCATCGAGACGTTCCGTCGCTTCGGTCCGCGGCCGTATCCGGATCAGCAGCTCGGCGCGAACTGGATGGTGCACCTCTGCGGCGCGCTGCATCGGCTCGGCGAGCATCGGCGCGAGCTGGACGAGGCGCACCGGGCGCGGGTGCAATACCCGGCGCAGGCAGACCTGTGGGAGATCGAAGCCGACGCCCTCGCCGCCCTCGGCCGCGTGCGCGAGCTGAATCGCCTCGTGGACGAGCGGCTCCTCGCCACGCCCGCAGGCGGCGCGCCGGAGGACATGATGCTGGAGGCGGCCGATGAGCTGCGCGCGCACGGACGGCGCGAGGCTTCGATCGGGCTCGCCAACCGGGTGCTCTCCCGATTCCGCAGCCGTCCTCCTGCGGGCGGGGAGGAGGACAGCCTCGCCGGACTCGTCCAAGCGCTGCGCCGGGCCGAGCGCTGGAGCGAAGCCGCGGCGACCTGCCGCGCCCTCGCCGCCCGCTTACCGCAGAACCCGGACTACCTCGGCATGCTGGGGGCCCTGGAGGCGCGTCTCGGCCGCCGCGACGAGGCGGCGCGAATCGACGAGGAGCTGCGCGCGCTCAAGGACCCCTACCTCTTCGGCGCGCACACGTTCCGCCGCGCCTGCATCGCTGCCCTGCTCGGAGACAGGATGCGGGCCGTCGATCTGCTGCGGACGTCGCTGGCCGAGGGAAAGCCCTTTGGCGTCGCCATCCATCGCGAGATGGACCTCGAGACGCTCTGGGACTACGGGCCCTACCAGGCGCTGATGAGGCCCCAAGGATAGCCCGGGCCGGCGCACTCTTGCGGCCCGCCCGCTCCGGCTCGTATCTTTCCACGACGTGACCTGACGCGGGACCGGTCCGGACCCGTCGCGGGGCCACGACTTGAACCGGAGTCTGCCCTACGGGACCCTTCTGGCTGGCGTTGATCCTCGGCGTCCTCATCCAGTGCTACAAGGGCATCGCCTACTTCGTCGCGCACCGTCACTGGAATTTCCGGCGCTTCTTCGAGACCGGCGGGATGCCGAGCTCCCACGCGGCCGCGGTCTCCGCTCTCTCCGCGGCCGTCGGACTCAAGGAGGGCTTCACCAGCACGCTCTTCGGCGTGACGCTCTACTTCAGCCTGGTGATCATGTATGACGCCGCCGGCCTGCGCCGGGCCGCCGGGCAGCAGGCCGAGATCCTGAATCGCCTGATCGACGAGCACTTCAAGGACCCGGGACCGGAGACCCAGCGCCTGATGGAGTTGCTCGGTCACACGCCCTTCGAGGTGGCCATCGGAGCCCTCACCGGCATCGCCGCCGCGATGGTGTGGGTCTGGTACTTCTCATGAGCCTGCTCGAGTCGATCCACTGCCCGGCCGACGTGAAGGCGCTCACGCGCGAGCAGGTCCCGCAGCTCGCCGCCGAGATCCGCCACGTCATCATCCAGACCGTGGCCCGCCGCGGCGGGCACCTGGCGCCGAACCTGGGCGTCGTGGAGCTGACCATCGCGCTCCATCGCGTGTTCGACTCGCCGCGCGACCACATCCTCTGGGACGTGGGCCATCAGTGCTACGCGCACAAGCTGCTCACCGGGCGCTACGAGCGCTTCGAGTCGCTGCGCACCTCGGGCGGCGTCGCCGGCTATCCGCGCCGCGCGGAGAGCGAGCACGATCCCTTCGGCGCGTCCCACGGCAGCACCTCGATCTCGGCGGCGCTGGGCTTCGCCGTGGCCCGCGACCTGCGCGGCGGGAACGAGCACGTCGTGGCGGTGATCGGGGACGGAGCGCTCACTGGAGGCCTCGCCTACGAGGGCCTGAACAACGCGGGCGACTTGAACCGCCGCTTGATCGTCGTGCTCAACGACAACGAGATGAGCATCGCGCCCAACGTCGGCGCGATCGCGCACTACCTGACCAAGCTCACGACCAGCCGCATCTACCGCCGCTTCGAGCACGACGTCTGGGAACTGCTGGGCAAGCTGCCCCCGGGCTGGCGGGCGCGCGAGGGCGCGCGGCGCATCAAGGAGGGCCTCGCGAACCTCGTGGTGCCGACCGTCCTGTTCGAGGAGCTGGGCTTCAAGTACTTCGGGCCGATCGACGGCCACGACTCCGAGGTGCTGTTCGAGACGCTCAGCGACCTGCGGCGGTTCGAGGGACCCACGCTGCTGCACGTGGTCACCACCAAGGGCAAGGGGTACGGACCGGCGGAGCAGAACAAGACCATGTTCCACGGGGTCGGCGTGTTCGATCCCGAAACCGGGCTGGCTTCGAAGGGCTCGAAGAAGACCTACACGCAGGTCTACGGCGAGACCGCGGTCGAGATCGGGACCGCGAACCCCCAGGTGGTCGCCGTGACCGCGGCGATGACGGACAACACGGGGCTCAAGGAGTTCTCGAAGAAGTTCCCCGATCGCTTCTTCGACGTCGGTATGGCCGAGGAGCACGCGGTCACCTTCTCGGCGGCGCTCGCCGCGAACGGGCTCACGCCGCTCACCACGATCTACTCGACCTTCCTCCAGCGCGCCTTCGACCAGCTCATCCACGACGCCGCGGTCCAGGAACTCTCGATCGTGCTCGCCGTGGATCGCGCGGGCCTCGTCGGCGAGGACGGCGCGCCGCAGCACGGCGCCTTCGACCTCAGCTACCTGCGCCTGATCCCGGGCGTCACGGTGATGGCGCCGAAGAACGGCGCGGAGCTGCGCGACATGATCTGGGCGGCGGTCACGCTGCAGCCCACCGCCCGCGCCCCGATCGCGGTGCGCTTCCCGCGGGCCGCGATCCCCGACGATCCGCTGCCCGACCGGCCCCCCGCGCCGATCGCGCCGGGCACGGCCGAGCAGCTGCGCGCCGGCGGCGACGTCGCGTTGATCGCGGTCGGCACCATGGTGCTGCCCGCGCTCGCCGCGGCGGAGCTGCTCGCGGCCGAGGGCGTCTCGGCCACGGTGGTGAACGCGCGCTTCATCAGCCCGCTCGACGAGCGCATGATCACGGGGCTCGCGCGCTCGATCGGCCGCCTCGTCACGATCGAGGAGAACGTGGGGGCCGGCGGCTTCGGCAGCGCGGTGAGCGAGTGCCTCGACCGCAACGATCTCTCGGCCACGCCGCTGCTGCGGATCGCGCTGCCGCCGGACTTCGTGCTCCACGGCCGGCGCGACGAGCTGCTCCAGCAGACCGGCCTCGATCCCGCCGGGATCGCGCGCCGCACGCTCGACTGGGTGGGCGCGCACCAGCGCGAATATTCATGAGCCCACGCCGGCGCCGGGTCGCGATCGCGGGACACGTCGGCCGACCGGCCGTGCGCCGCGCGGCCGCCGCGCTCGCGGCGCGCCTGCGCCGGCGCGGATGCGAGACGCGCCTCGAGGAGGCGCTGGCGCACGCGCTGGGCGCCGAAGGGCGCTCGCTGCGCGAGCTGGCGGCCTGGTGCCAGCTCCTCGTCACGCTGGGCGGCGACGGCAGCGTGCTCACCGGCGGGCGCGCGCTCGCCGGGCATCGCGGGGCGCTGCTCGGCGTCAACTTCGGCGGCCTCGGGTTCCTCGCCGCGGCCGAGCAGCGCGAGCTGGACGAGGCGGTCGACGCGGCGCTCGCGGGGGCATGGCCCTTCGCGGCCCGCCGCCTGCTCCAGGTGCGCGTCGAGCGCCGCGGGCGCGCCGTGCTGCGCTCGGTGGCGATGAACGACGCGGTGGTGAAGGGCGCGGGCGGGTACGCGGCGATCCACCTCCGCATGCGCGCGCTGGGCGAGGACCTCGGGCACCTGGTGGCCGACGGGGTCATCGCCTCGACCGCGGCCGGCTCGACCGCGTACTCGCTCTCCGCCGGCGGCCCGGTGCTCGCGCCCGAGGTCGAGGCGCTCGTGGTCACGCCCGTGTGCGCCCACTCGCTCGGCAGCCGCTCGCTCGTGCTGCCGGCACACGACGAGGTCGCGATCCGGCTGATCGGAGCGCTCGAGCACACGCTGCTCATGCTCGACGGCCAGGAGCACATCCCGCTCGAGCCGGGCGACGAGGTCCGCATCCGTCTCGACCGCGCGCCGGTGCGCGTCCTGCGCAATCCGGCGCGCCCGTTCGCGCGCACGCTGCGGGCCAAGCTCGGCTGGCAGGGGAGCGCGAAGCGGAGCATGTAGGCATGCTCGAACGCCTGACGATTCGCGATCTGGTGCTGGTCGAGCGGGCCGAGGTCGAATTCGGCCCGGGCCTCAACGTGGTCACGGGCGAGACCGGCGCGGGCAAGACGCTGCTCGTGCAGGCCATCGACCTGATGGCCGGCGCTCGCGCGGAGCCCGACGTGGTGCGCGAGGGCGCGAAGGCGGCGGTGGTCGAGGGCGAGTTCCGGCCCTCGGCACGGTCGTCGGTCCCGGTGCGCGCGCTGCTCGAGTCGTGGGGGATCGAGCACGACGGCGAGAGCGTGATCGTGCGCCGCGAGGTGCAGGTCGGCGGCCGGAGCCGCGCGCTCGTGAACCAGTCGCCGGTCACGCGCGCGGCGTTGCGCGAGCTGTGTGAGCCGCTGCTCGACCTGCACGGCCAGCATGAGCACCAGAGCCTGCTCCGGCCCGACGCCGGGCTCGAGACCCTCGACCGGCTGGCCGGGCTCATCGACGAGGACGCGCGCTACGCGAGCGCGCTGGCGGGCTGGCGCGCCGCGCGGAGCGACCTCGAAGCGCTCGAGCGCTCGCTCGCCGACCACGCGGACCGCCGCGAGTGGATGGAGGAGGCCTCGCGCGAGCTGGACGAGGCGAGGCTTGCGGAGGGCGAAGACGAGGCGCTCCGGCTCGAGGCCGCGCGGCTCGCGCACGCCGACCGGCTGCGCGAGCTGGTCGGACAGGCGCTCGCACGCCTCTCGGAGGGCGACC
>DATKKO010000071.1:0-2130 GCA_035542955.1 Terriglobales bacterium | reverse complement strand
CCGAGGTCCAACGCCGCTACGGGCACCCGGTGATCTGCAGCCTCCACCCCCGTACCCAGCAGAGGATGCTCGAGTACGGCGTGCGCGCCGACGACGACCAGGTCCGCTTCGTCACCCCGCTCGGATTCGCCGACTTCGTCGCCCTCGAGCGCACCGCGTTCTGCGCCCTGTCGGACAGCGGCACGGTGCAGGAGGAGTGCTGCATCTTCCACGTGCCCAACGTCACGATCCGCGACGTGACCGAGCGCCCCGAGACGATCGACTGCGGCAGCAACGTGCTCTCCGGCTGCGAGCCCGAGGACGTGCTGCGCTGCGTCGAGACCGTGGTGAGCCGTCCGCCCGATTGGATCCCGCCCGCGGAGTACCTGGTCCCGGACGTCTCCTCCACCGTCGTCAAGATCGTCACGGGCTTCTTCCGCGACTGAGGAGCCGCTGGCGGAACCGACGTGACCCGCGCGCGCGGACGAGCCTACGCCTCGACAGCGGCCAGGCGCCTCCGCACCTCGACCATGTCGCGCTCCATGGCGAGGGCGAGCGATTCGCGGCTGGTGAAGCGCTCCTGCGGACGGATCCAGTCCACCAGTTCGAGCTCGAGATCGCGCCCCAGCAGCTCGCCTTGCCAGCCGAGCAGGTGCGCCTCGAGCGCGAGGCTCTGGCCCTCGAACGTCGGACGGTTCCCGATGCTCATCGCGGCCGGGAGCCGCTCGGCTTCGTCCTCGATGTGCGCCCATCCCGCGTACACCCCGTCGCCGGGCACGAGCTTCTCCTCGTGCAGCCTCAGGTTCGCGGTGCGGAACCCGAGCGTGCGGCCCACGCCCTCGCCGCGAATCACGAAACCCGACAGATCGTAGGGGCGGCCGAGCAGGCGGGCGGCCTCGGCGACCCGGCCCTCGGCGAGCAGCGCGCGGATGCGCGTGCTGCTCACCGACGCGCCGTCGCGCTCGAGCAGCGGCACGGCCACCACCTCGAATCCGGAAGCCGCTCCGATGCGGCGCAGGCGCTCGATGTTCCCGCTCCGTCCCCGTCCGAGCGCGAAGCCCTCGCCCACCACCAGCGTGTGCAGCCGGTAGGGCCGGATGAGATGCCGGTCGACGAAGGTCTCGGGCTCGAGCGCGGCCAGCTCGCGCGTGAAGGGGATGACCTCCATCTCGCGGATGCCGAGCGCGGCGATGCGCGCGCGGCGCTCGGGCAGCGGCGTGAGCGGCGGGACCGCCCGGAACGAGCGGGCGAGCACGAGATCGGGATGCGGATCGAAGGAGACCACCACGCAGCGGCCGCCCGGATGCGAGCGCGCGCGCTCGACCGCCGTGGTCAGGATCCGCGCGTGACCCAGGTGCACGCCGTCGAACACGCCGACGCACACCACGGCCCGCGCCTCCGCCCCCGCCTGCGCCGGAGGAAGATCGTTCACGCGCGCCCCGACCGCACGGCCCAGGGGAAGACGACGTGCGGGCAGGCGAGCAGTGCGCCCGCGCGCTCCGGATCGGGCTCCAGCTCGCCGAGGGCGAGCGCCTCGCCGCCCGGACCGAAGAACGCGACGGACCGCGCCCCGGCCCGGGCCGGCGCCGCGCACGCGCCGATCGGGACCCGGCCGCCATAGCCGATGGCCGCCGCGGAGCCCGCGTCGAGGCGCGCCGACGGCAGCGCGGCCGCCAGCGCCTCCGCCAACGGGACGCCCGCGCGGGCGAGCGCCTCGTCCGCTTCGAGCCGGTCGAGGTCGCGCATCGTGACCGCCCGTTCCAGGCCGAAGGGCTCGCTGCGCAGGCGCCGCAGCCTCGCGAGCGCCGCGCCGGGCCCCAGCGCCGCGCCCAGATCGTGCGCCAGCGTGCGCACGTACGTGCCCCCCGAGACCACGACGCGGAAGCTCGCGTCGGCCCCGTCGAAGCCCAGCCACTCCCACGAGTGGACGCGGACGCGGCGCGGCCGGCGCTCGACCACCTCGCCGCGGCGCGCGAGCTTGTAGAGCCGCTGCCCTCCCACCTTGAGCGCGGAGACCATCGGCGGCACCTGATCGATCTCGCCCACGAACCGCGCGGACGCCGCGCGCACCGCCTCTTCGTCCGGAACATCGTCACAGCGCGCGAGCACTTCGCCCTGCACGTCCTGCGTGCTCGTCACGATGCCGAAGCG
>DATKKO010000070.1:0-3434 GCA_035542955.1 Terriglobales bacterium | reverse complement strand
CGGCGCCCCTCCTCAGGATGACAGCAGGAGGCATGCCCGCGGCGTCCCTCCTCAGGATGACAGCGTCTTTCGCTGTCATCCTGAGCGAGCGCAGCGAGCGAAGGATCCCCCCAAGCTGCGCCGGTCCACCCTCCTGTCATTCTGAGGCCGCGGAGCGGCCGAAGAATCCCCCCAAGCTGTAGCGGATCTGGTCGCGCTCCAGGGCTTGGGGAGATCCTTCGTCGGGCCGCCTTCGGCGTCCCTCCTCAGGATGACAGCAGGAAGCATGCCTGCGGCGTCCCTCCTCAGGATGACAGCAGAAGGCATGGCTGCGGCGCCGCTCCTCAGGGTGACAACCGGGCGGCGGCGGTACTATTCGGGAGCGATGGGCGGAATCGTCGCGGTGATCGGGCAGCGCGGCGACCCGGAGCCGGCGGAGCGGCTCGGGCGCATGCTCGCGCGCTCGCCCGACCGGGGCGCGGCCACGGGCTGGGCGGGCGATGGCGCCGCGCTCGCGGTGCAGTCGCTCGGGTGGGACGCCTCGCTCGTCGAGGTCGGCGACCTCGTCGGAGCGTTCCACGGCTGGGTCGGCAACTGGGACGAGCTCGCGGGCTCGCTCGGCGAGCGGTGGGACGCGGGGGCGCCGGACGCGGCGAGGGTGGCGTTCGCGTTCGAGCGGATCGGCGCCCGCCTGTTCACGCTGCTGCGGGGCGAGTTCGCGTTCGTGATCGTGGACCGCGCGAAGCGCGCCCTGGTCGCGGCACGCGACGTTGTCGGCACGCGGCCGCTGTTCTACCGGCGCGACGGCGGGCGGACGTACGTCGCGTCCGAGATCAGGCAAGTGCTCGCCGGCTCGGGCGCGAGTGCGGTCCTCGACGAGCAGTTCCTCGCGGACTCGCTCGCCGGCCGGTTCGCCGCGCGCGAGGAGACGCTGGTCGCCGGGGTGCGGCGTCTCATCCCCGGCCACGGGTACGGGTTCGCGCCCGACGCGGAGGCGCCGCGCGCGAAGGCGTACTGGCAGCCGCCAGAGGAGGACTGCTCGCGCACCGACGAGGCGGCGCTCGCCGAGGAGCTGCGCGCGACGCTCGAGCGCGCGGTGCGGCGGGCGATCGCGCCACGGCGGAGCGCGGTGGCGCTCAGCGGCGGGATGGACTCGACGACGGTGTGGACGCTCGCGCGGGCGACGGGCGCAGAGCAGGTGTCGGCGGTTTCGATGGTGTTTCCGGGGATGGAGTGCGACGAGTCCGACCTGATCCGCTCGGTCGTCGCGACCACGGGCGGCGAGTGGAGCTCCGTGGACGCGGCCGCCGTCCATCCATACGAGGCGATCGGGACGCTGGCCGGCGAGATCGACGAGCTGTTCGCTCCATCGCTGTACCACCTGCGGGTGATCGCGGACGCGGCGAAGGCGCGCGGGGCGGACGTGCTGTACTTCGGTCTCGGCGGCGACGAGTGGCTCAGCGGAAGCCCCGCGTATCTCGGCGACGAGCTGCGACGAGGCCACGTCCTGCGCGTGCTTCGCGACGGCGCGCGGCTTCCGCTGGGGATGCCGCGCGCGCGGCTGCGCGCCCTCGTGCGGCACACGCTCCTCCTCGAGGGTGGGCTCGCGCGACGCCGGGAGCGGACGCTCCCACCGTGGCTCCACCCTTCGCGGCGGAGCGCGCTGCTCCGGCCCGCGGCGGAGCAGGCCGGCTCGCGCGCCCGCCGCGCGCTGGCGGCGACGCTCGCGATGCACCGCGGCGCGAACTACTTCGGCGCGCTCGAGCAGCTCGCGGCCCGCTGTGGCGTCGAGGTCCGCTGCCCTCTCGACGACCTCGACGTGATCGAGTTCGCGTTCCGAACGCCAGGCAGGATGCTGGTCGGCGGCCGCGGCTCGAAGCACCTCCTGCGCCGCGCGATGGCGGGCGCGCTGCCTGCGGAAGTGGTCGCGCGGCGCGGGCGCAGCGAGTTCTCGGAGCCGTTCCGGCGCGACGTGGCGGGAGTTGCGCGAGGTGCGGATGCGGCGCGCTGGCAGCTCACGAAGCGCGCGGTCGTCGTGGCGGACGAGGTCGAGCGGATCCGGACTGCGATCTCGGAGCGCGGCGAGATGGCGCGCGAGGGCGAGTTCACGAGGCTGTTGATCGCCGAGTCGGTGTGCGCCCGCTTCTCGGGGTGACCGCGATTCCGCTGACAGTGAGATCAGTTCGCCGTCACAATACCGGCTGCGCTTGATTTTTCACTCGGCGTGTCGGATACTTGGTCACGCAGCGCCGGATCAAGGTAATGGAGATGGAGCGTTCGATGAGAGCGACGAGGTTGCTCGCAGGCGTTCCGGAGACCGGATCGGCCGAGGCGGAGCGCGGCGGCACGCGCCCGCGGCGGCAGTACGCGCGGCCGGCCGTCTCGCGCCTGCGGCTCGAGAACGTCGTTCGGGGGAGCGGCGGAACCAAGAAGGACACGACGTTTCCGTCCACCAACCCGTTCCCCGGCTAGCCAGGCTCCACCCTGAAACTGGAGAGGAGATGCCCGACGACGAGCGTCCGTCCGGCCTCCGGGGCACAGGGTTGCGGCAGGTCTGTGCGGCGGCGAAGGGCCCGCTCGTTGCGCGTTTCCCGGAGCTGCAGTTGAACGTCACGCTCGAGGGCTTCTCCGAGCGCGAGGCGACCGCTGCCGCGCGCGCCTGGTGCGCGGAGCTCGGCAACACCTCGGGCGGGCCGAAGAGCCCCGCGTACACGATCGCGATGGAGGACGGAACCGTGCGCGCCCGCTCGGGCGGTGGATGGCGGCCTCGTCTGGTATCCGACGGCGAGGGCGATCGGGTGTTCCTCCGCGACGGCGTGATTGCGATCGGCCCCGGCCGGCGGCGGGCAGTGCTCCGGCGCCGTGCAGGGTGCGAGCCGGTCGATGCGCTCGAGACGGCGCTGATGCACGCGGCCTCGCTCGAGGGCGTCGGGCTGCTGCACGCGGCGGCGTTCGAGCTTGACGGGCAGAGGGTCCTCGCCGTCGGGGCGAGCGGCTCTGGGAAGTCCACGCTCGCGGCCGCGGCGCTGACGCTCGGAGGGCGCATCGTGTCGGACGACGCCGTCCTCCTCGGGCGCGACCGCGCCGGGGCACTGACGGCGCGCACGGTGTGCCGCGACCTGCGCCTGCGCGCGGCGAGCGTCGCCGTCGTGTCGCGCGACCTGCGCGCGCTGCTCGTGCGCTCGAGCGGGGCCGACGGCGAGCGGTGGCTCCTGCGGCGCGAGTCCGCCCCGGGCCGGTTCGCGGAGTCGTTCGCGCCCGGCGTCGCGCTGCGGATCTCGCTCGACCGGCGGCGGCGCGGGTGCAGTCTTCGCGCGCTCAGCGGGTCGGAGCTGCTCGCGACGCTGATCGCCTCGGCGAGCCCGCTGCTACTGAGCGCGCGCTACCGCGAGGAAAGCGAGGGGTTGACTCCGCTGCTCGCGAGTGCGGCGGACTCGATGCGCGGGTTCGAGGTG
>DATKKO010000069.1:0-7429 GCA_035542955.1 Terriglobales bacterium | reverse complement strand
CGACGCGGTGCCGATCCCGCCCTTGAAGCCGAAGCAGATCGTGCCGGTGCCCGCGCCGACCGCGCCCTCCTCGACCGGCCCGGTCGCGGCCCGCGCCAGCGCCTCGAGCACGTGCACGCGCGTGACGTGATGCCCGCGGATGTCGTTCAGCCGGCCGTCGTTCGTCTCGCCGACCACGGGGTTCACGCTCTGCACCTGCTCGTTCCCGGGCTGGCGGAGCGTCCAATCGACGAGCGCGCCCGCGGCCGCCGGCACGTCGAGCGTGTTGGTGAGCACGATCGGCGTCTCGAGATTGCCCAGCTCGCGCACCTGCGCGATGCCCGTGAGCTTGCCGAAGCCGTTGCCGACGTGGATCGCCGCGGCCGGCTTGTCCTGGAAGACGTTCCCCTCGTGCGGAACGATCGCGGTCACGCCCGTGCGTACGCTGTCGCCCTCGACGACCGTCACCTGGCCCACGCGGACTCCGGCGACATCGGTGATCGCGTTCAGCGGCCCGGGTTTCATCACGCCGATCCTGAGACCGCTGTCGCGCAGCCGCTTCCTCTCGGGCGCGTCGGCGTGGGCGAGGGTGGCGAGGACGAGCACCAGGATCAGCATCGTGCGCATGGCGGCGCTCCTGCGTTCATGCGGCGGCATGGGGCGCGGGCCCCGGAACGCGGGCCCGCGGCGTTCGCGCGGGTTCCCTGGCCGAAGCGCAGGGAACCGGTCGCGGCTGGCCGGGAGAATCCCACGAGCGACCGGCCCGCGGAAGGCGGATTCGGCGCGCGTTCCATCGCGCATCCGCGCATGAGCGGTCAGCGAACCCTCTTGCAGCGACGGCGAGTCCACGACTCCTCAGGCCCCGGACCGCGAGCCATCGATCGCTCGCCCCGCGTTCGCGCCCGGCCGGCTCGGTGACGGGAAACTGCACTTGGTCGTTGACGGCCGGCTCCGTTCGCGTTCAGACTCCGACGAACCCCCGAGCACCTGACGAGCGCGCGATCGGCCCCCGCTCGAGCGAGCGCAATCGCGCGGCTCCGTTCTGCACTTCGCGAGGTGCGTCTCCGTGCCGCGGGCGCCTCCACTCCTGCGCTCTCGCTCATCGCCGCCGCCCGGCGGCGACGCTGCCTACCCTTGGAGGACCGGCATGGTCCGGGGAGTTCATTCATGCGCAAATCGCTATTCCTGCTTCTGGTTCTCTCGCTCGCGGGGCTCGCGCTCGCGGGCTTCACGCGGTCCGCTGCGGCCGTCACGCTGACGCCGGATGACGTCAGCTGGCAGATGCTCGGCTCCGAGACGGTCCAGTTCAAGCTCCACTTCCACAACGACGGGACGACGATGTCGGGGCCGGCATCGGGCACGCTCTACTCGCAGGAGTTCGGCGCCTTCGTTCCGCACTATGGCACCATCGGCACGTTCGACATCCCGCCGATCGAGCCGGAGAGCTTCTTCGACGTGTACTTCGAGGTGCCGCTCGAGGACCTGCCCGGTGGTGGGGGCGGCGGCGGGCTGCGCGCTTCATCGGTAGTGGTCTGCCCGCCTCCGATGTGGGTGGGCAACGTCGACGTCGTGTGGGTCGACGAGAACGGGCCGGCGGAGATCACCGCGCATTACGGGGACGTCGGCGTCTGCCCCGGCGGCGCGAAGAGCTGCCTGCACGTGGTCACGAACTGCGCGGGCAACATCACGTGGGCCATCCGCAACGTGTGCCCGGGCTGGACCGTGACGCTGGAGAACGAGGATCACACCGCCGCGCCGGCCCAGATCCCTCCGGGCCCTGTTCCTCCGACTTGGACGGGATGGATCTGCGTCACCGCGAACGCAAACATTCCGATCGGCGCCCAGTGCTGCTTCGCCGTCGACCTGACCTGCCTCGGGGTGACGGCGACCCTCAACGTGTGCGCGTATGCGTGCGACTGCCCCGTGCCGACGATCCGTCAGACCTGGGGAGGCTTGAAGACGATCTACCGCTGAGCGTCGCGCGCGACGGACGCTTGGTGGACGGCGGCCGCCTTGGCAGAGGCGGCCGCCCGTTTTCTGGCGGCGATCGGGCGGGTGGACCGGGGGAGCCGCTGCGGCGGGGCGAGACGCGCCGCCTACAGCCCCATCACGTGGTAGCCCGCGTCGACGAACACCGTGCTCCCGGTGATGCCGCTCGCGAGATCCGAGAGCAGGAACAGTCCCGCGTCGCCGATCTCCTCGCGGGTGATGTTGCGCCGGAGCGGCGCCTTCTCGGCGTGGTGCCGCAGCATGCCGGTGAAGCCGCGGATGCCGCGCGCCGCGAGCGTGCTCACCGGCCCGGCCGAGATCGCGTTCACCCGAATGCCCCGCGGACCCAGCTCCCAGGCGAGCTGCCGCACGCTCTGCTCGAGCACGGCCTTGGCGCTGCCCATCACGTTGTAGTTGGGCACTGCGCGCACCGAGCCGAGGTAGGTCAGGGTGACGAGGCTCGCGCCGTGGCGCTCGAGCAGCGGCAGCAGATGGTTCGTCACGTTGAGCAGCGAGTACGCGCTCACCTCGAGCGCGTTCTGGAAGCCCGCGCGCGAGGTGGCGACGAAGCGCCCCTCCAGCTCTTCGCGCGGCGCGTAGGCGACGCCGTGCAGCAGGCACTCGACCGAGCCCCACTCGCGCGTCAGCCGCCGCGCCAGGCCCGCGATGGCGCGGTCCTCGGTGACGTCGCAGTCGACCGTCAGCGTGCCGGGCATACGGTCCGCAAGCTCCTCGACCCCGGCGCGCATCCGCTCGCCGGCGTAGGTCAGGCACAGGGCGGCCCCCGCTTCGTGGAGCCGGCGCGCCACGGCCCACGAGAGGCTCCGGTGATTGGCGACGCCCATGACCACGGCGTGCCTGCCGCTCAGATCGATGGAGATCATGCGTGCTCCCCTCCGCGGAGGCGTGCTGCGCTCAAGCGGCCTTGAACTGGTCCCAGACCCGGATCGGCAGGATCACGAGCTGGATGCCCCGGAACTGGAGCCGGCGCTGGATCGAGAACGCGGTCTCGTGGTGCAGGCTGCGCGTGAACAGGCTCTCCCGCTCGAACACGAGCTGACCGGCGAAGACGACGCAGCGCCGGAACTCCTTGACGAGGTCCACGCACATGGCCTCCAGCTCCGAGATCAGGTCCGTGCCCAGCGTGTAGCGGTACTCGGCGTAGGCGCCCGCGCTCTGCGCCATCTCCACGTACTTCTCGAGATCGGAGCGCACCTTGGCCTCGAGCGCCTCGACGCTGCGCGCGCCCTTGAACTGCCCCGAGTCCAGCAGGCCCACGGAGCAGAAGACGAAGTTCCGGTAGTGGCGCGGGAACATGCGCAGGATCGAGAGCACGGTGTGGATGCCCAGGCCTCCCCACGACTCGACCAGCACGATCGCCGTGGGGCCGTCGACCGCCAGCTCGCCCGGGGGGCCGTGACCGCCGAGCGGCACGTTGGCCAGCGTCTCGTCGAGCGAGCGCAGCATGCGCCGGACGTTGCGATAGTGGGAGCGCACCAGGAAGCAGAAGCCGATCAAGGCGCCCGTGGCGGTGAGCGTCACCCAGCCGCCCTCGCGGAACTTCACCACCGAGGTGACGGCCAGGATCGTGGTGGTCACGATCGTGCCCGCGAGCGTGACCGCGAGGTGCCGGCGCCAGTGCCCGCCCTCGGCCCGCACCTGCCACCAGTGCCGCACCATCCCGAGCTGGCTCAGCGTGAAGGTGACGAACACGTTGATCGAGTACATCACGATCAGGATGCGGACCTGCCCGCCCGTATAGATCAGCGCGAGCGCGGCGGCGAGGCCCATCGCGAGCACGCCGTTCTGGGTCACCATCTCCTCCGAGAGGTGGGCGAGGCGCTTCGGCACCCACTCGTCCAGCGCCATCGCCGCCAGCGTGCGCGGGCCCGCGGTGTAGCCGGTCTGCACCGCGAGGAAGAGGAGCGCGCCCTCGGCGAGCAGCGTGAGCGCCACGACCCACGGACCGAGCGCGTGCCCGGCGAGCGTCCAGTCGCGCGTGAGCGTGGTCCACAGCGAGGCGTTGAGCGTGCGCCCCGGCTCGTGGTGGACCGCGTTCAGGAGATCGCAGAGGAGGATGCCGCCCGCGGTGAAGGAGAGCGCGAGCGCCATGTAGAGCATGGCGCGCCGGCCGGTCTCGACCCGCGGCTCGCGCAGCAGGTCGGTGCTGTTGCTCACCGCCTCGATGCCCGCGTAGGTGCCGCCGCCCATCGAGAAGGCGCGCAGGAAGATCGCCAGCACGCCGAGCAGGCCCAGCTCGCCCACGGCGCGGCGCGTGTCGGCCACGGTGTCCGCGAGCAGCGAAGGCAGCGCCGGCGAGTGCCGCAGCACGCCGTAGAGGATCAGCGGCACGTGGGTCACGATGAAGGCGACGAACACCGCGACGAGCACGGACACCGAGGCCATCACGCCCTGCCGGTTCAGGCTCGTGAGCACGACGATCATCAGCAGCTCGGCCGGGAGCGCGAGCCAGTGGAGCGGGACCGGCAGGAACGAGAAGATCGCCTGCACGCCGGCGGCGATCGAGATCGCGATGGTGAGCACGTAGTCCACGATCAGCGCGCTGCCCGAGAGGATGCCCGCGTTCGGGCCGAGCAGCTTCGTCGCCACGACGTAGCCGCCCCCGCCGGCCGGGAACACCTCGAGCACCTGGCTGTAGGACGCGGAGATCAGGAACACGGTGAGCACCGTGGCCAGCATCAGGTAGAGCGCGAGGTGGACGTGCGTGCCGAGGTTCAGGTACGCGGCCTCGGGGCCGTACGAGGTGGAGGAGAGGCCGTCCGCGCCCAGCCCGATCCAGGCGAGGATGCCGACCAGGGCCAGGTTCTGGGGGATCGAGGGCGCGGGGAGCTCTTTCAGGGCGCCGAGGAAGCGTCGCAGACGGTCGAGCACGGCAGGACACTATGGGTGACGGTCCGGGTCCAGGCAAGCGGGCGCGGCCTCGCGCGTTTCGCCCGATCGGCGCGGCTTGATACGCTCGGGCGCATGGACGACATGCTCACGAGCCGACGCGCCTCGTTCCGCTCGATCGACGACGTGGCCCGCGCCGTGGTGGCCTGCGAGCGCTGTCCGCGCCTGCGCGAGCACTGCCTCGAGATCGCCGCGACGCGCAAGCGCGAGTTCCGGGACCAGGAGTACTGGGGACGTCCGGTTCCGGGCTGGGGCGATCCCGCGGCGCGCCTGCTGCTCGTGGGCCTCGCCCCCGCGGCGCACGGCGGCAACCGCACCGGGCGCGTGTTCACCGGCGACTCGAGCGGCGACTGGCTCTACGAGGCGCTCCATCGCTTCGGCTTCGCGAGCCAGCCCACGTCGCGCTCCCGCGACGACGGCCTGCGGCTCGAGGACGTCTACATCACCGCCGCCGCGCGCTGCGCGCCGCCGGCGAACCGGCCCAGGCCGGAGGAGCTGGCGCGTTGCCGGCCGTTCCTCGCCGCCGAGATCGCGCTGCTCGATCGCGTGCGGCTCGTGATCGCGCTCGGGGGTATCGGACACGAGGCCTGGCTGCGGGCCTCGGGGTGGTGGTCGAGGCTCGCGCGACCCGCGACCCGCCTCCGGCCGGTACCCCGCGGGTACCCCGAGCGGCCGCGCTTCGCGCACGGCGCGGAAGCGGTTCTCCCGGACGGGCGCATCCTGCTCGACACGTACCATCCGAGCCGTCAGAACACGAACACCGGGCGGCTCACGCGCCCGATGTGGCATGCGATCTTCCGCCGGGCGCGGAAGCTGCTGGACGTCGGCGCGGCGCGGTAGCGCTGCGCTCGTCTCGCCCTCTCCTCTAGAAGTAGTCCTCCATCAGCCGGTCCATCCATTCGGGCACGCGGGCCGCGTCGCGGCGGTCGAACACGGGCACGTAGGGCTTGATGTCGAGCACCGGCGTGCCGTCGAGCGCGTCGAGCCCGCGCACCACGAGCCGGCCCGGCTCCACGCGCACGATCTCGACCGCCGTGATCCCGACCCGGTTCGGCCGCATGCGCGCGCGCTGGGCGAAGACGCCGAGGAGCGGCATGTCCGCGCGCCCGCGCGGGCGGCGGCGGAGGACGAGCGGTTCGCGGTCGGGGTCGTGGTGCATGAAGAAGAGCACGAGGCAGTGGGTGAACGAGTCGAGCCCTTCGAGCCCCGCCGCGAACTCGGGGAGCAGCTCGATCGTCGAGACCAGAGCGCCCCAGCCGCGATCGTCCGCGTCGTCGCGGCCGTTGCGCACCGTGCCGATCACCTGAAGCGGGATCCCGGTCATGCGGTCTCCTCTCTGTGCCGCGGCCGAGATGAGCGACGCGGCCACGAGAAACTGTTCGCCGCGGCGAGCCTATCATCGCTCCTGACAGCGCGCGTGCCGCGAGGCCGCCCGGCGTGATCCCGCTCGCGGCCAGGGCCGACGGCGGCGGTCCCGGGATCTCACCGACAACAGCGGCCGGCGGGTCGCGCGCGGCGGGCCGATCAGCTAGGATTTCGGCGCAACCCTCTGGGAGGCTGTCATGCGCCGACAGCGGCCGCACCTCGTGCCGATCCTGTTTCCGCCCGCGCTCGCGCTGCTCCTGACCGCGGCACTCGTTCCGCACGCGACCGCCGCGGGCGATCTCGTCGCCGCGGTCGCCGCGGCGCGGACGGCGCCGGCCCGGCGCCCCGCGATCAGCGACAGCGCGCGCCAGGCATATCGCGCCTGGATCCGCCGCCTGCGCGCGCGGGACAGCACGGCGCGCGCCGACAGCATCCGGCGCGCGCGAGGTCTCGCGCCCTCCGTGCCGAGGCCCGCGCGGGCGCCTGCCGGCCCGCCTTCCCCGGCGCGCGAGCGAGCTGCCGTCGCGTCGCAGGGTCGCGGCGCCGCGCCGACGGCTCCTCCCGCGCGCTCGCTGCCGATCGCGGCGTCAAGCGCCGCGCCCGGGTCGGCCGGCGTGCTGCCGTCCGTCGCCGCGCCCGAGTCGGCCGGCGCGGTGGCGCCCGGCGCGCCGCGTGAACCGAGCCGCGCCGCGCCGAGCCTGGGCCTGCACGACGAACCAGTGTCCCCGGCCGATTCGGCCGCCTACATGGCGCGGATCCGGTCGGACTTCACGCCGCTGAACCGCGCCTACGCGACCACACGCGAGGCCCTCGGCTTCATCGACACGCTGTACGGCATTCTCGTCGCGCTGTTCATCCTGTTCACGCGGCTCTCGGCCTGGATGCGCGACGTCGCCCGCCGTTGCGGCGCGCGGCGCTACGTGCACACGCTCGTCTACTTCGCGCTCTACTTGGTCGTGAGCTTCCTGCTCGGTTTCCCGCTCGCGCTCTACGAGGGATTCGCGGTCGAGCACCAGTACGCCCTCTCGACCCAGAGCTTCGGCGGCTGGTTCGGCCAGGAGCTGATCGCGCTCGGCGTGGGCATCTTCCTCTTCGGCGTGGTGCCGCTCGTGCGGCTGGCCTACGCGGCGTTCGCGCGCTGGCCGCGACGCTGGTGGGTCGCGCTCGGCGTCGCCTCCCTGCCCGT
>DATKKO010000068.1:0-3052 GCA_035542955.1 Terriglobales bacterium | reverse complement strand
TCGGCGACGGCCCGCGCCTCCTGCTCGGAGGCCTGCGCCGGGCGGCCGATGGTGGCGGTCATGGCGCGGCGGGGGATGCGGTGGCCATGACGCGCACGGCGCCCGCCGTCACGACCTCGGTCTTCGAGCTGAGAAGCACGGCGAACTGCCAGAGCCGGGGCAGATTCAATCGGCGCGTGAGGTGCCCGGGATAGACGCGCCAGTCGTGGATGTGGAACAGGGTCCGGAACTCCCAGGGGTACCAGCCGGAGCGGTGCGATTCGTAGGGCAGGCCCGGCGCCTCCTGGGGGCGGAAGCCCCAGGGCGTGGCGATCAGGATCCTGCGGGCGCGGCGCGACAGCACCTCGAGCACCCTCCAGCCCTCCGCCTTGTCGAGATGCTCGAGCACCTCGACCAGCAGCGCAAGATCGTAGCGCGGCGTCTCGGCGGGGATCAGCCGCTCGAGGTCGCGCACGTCGCCCACGTACACGCGGTCGTACACGGGATAGCGGGGCGGCGCCACGTCGAGGGCGTCCACGCGCTGGGGATTCGCATACTCGCGCGCGAGCACGCCGAATTTGCCCCAGCCCGAGCCCACGTCGAGCACGCTGCCGGGACGCTCGCGGGCCATCAACTCCACGACCCAGGGGATCTGCCAGTGCTCCGAGCTTGCCATGACCTCCCGCGGATCCGTGACGAGCGGGACAGCCCCGCCCTCGTCCCAACGTAGCACAGCCGCGCGCGCCCGGGCACACGCCCGAGCCGCGAAGGTCCGCATCGGGTTGATCGGGGCGGCCGGGCCGGCCCCGGCGCCCGGTCCGGCGGGATCGTCTCGCGACTCCCCGCCGGGCCGGCCGGCGCTGTCTGCGAACCCGCTGCCGCTGCGGTAGTCTCGCACGCGATGGCGAGCACGCTCTTCGCTCTCGTCGCTCTCGTCCTCGCGTTCCTGGCCCTGCGGTCACGGGCGCGCATCGGGCCGCGCTCGCTCGCGATCGCGCTGACCGCGGGAGGCATCGCCTGGGCGGCGCTCACGATCCTCGAGCGAACCGCGCTGGGCCTCGCCGGGCCGGCGCAGGACGCCCTGATGATCGTGGCGGCGCTGGCGGCCCTCGCGCTCTGGGGATCGTTCGCCGTGCTGGCCTTCCACGAGGTGCGCCGGCGCGATCTCTACTGGATCGCCCCCTTCGGCCTGCTCGCGCTGCTCAGCCTGGGCGCCCCCGCGCGCGAGGCCAGGCTCGCCTTTCTGCTCTCGTGGCCCGTGGTCGCACGCTGGCGCTGGCTCGACCGGATCGGCCAGCGCGCGCTGGCCGCGACCTTCTTCGCGGGACTCGTGCTGGTCGTCCTCGCCGTGCTGCCGCTCCCGACGCATCGCGGCGCGCTCTCTCCGCTCGCGGACACGCTCCATCACCGGATCGCCTGGGCGCGGACGCTCGCGGCCTTCTACCTGTTCTTCGCCCTGCCGGGCACGCTGCGCCGCTGGAGCGTCGGCATCCGCCGCGTGAGCCGGCGGCTCGCGGTCCTGCTCGCGCTCAGCAGCGCCGTGCCCCTGCTGCTGATCGTCGTGCTCTGGGTCAGCACCACGCTGCTGGGCGTGGGCGGCGAGCGCGCGCTGATCGGCGCCCGCCTGCTCGACCAGCGCGCCCGCCAGCTCCAGGCGTCGCTCGCCGCGCTGCCGCCGGGGCCCGAGAGGGTCGAGAGCCTCGCGCGAGCCCACCCGCGCTGGCCGGGCCTTCGGCTGTGGAGCGGAGGGACGCGCCTCCACGGCGCGTCGATCGATCAGGAGGCGGGGATCGCGGCCTGGCCGGATTCGTCGCGGCAGCACGGGCTGGTGCGCATCGGCCGCGCGAGCTGGATCGGCGCGCGCGCGCGCAGGCCCGGATCGCTCGAGGCGCTCGTCGTGCTGATCCCGGTGGACGAGTTCCTGCGCGCCGATGCGGACAGCCTGCTCGGCGCCCGACTCTCGCTCCTCGCGGGCGACACGACGCAGGCCGCGGATTCCCTCGAGGACGTGGCGCGGTCGGCCGCCGGGAGCCTGGCTCCGCCCGGCGCGGAGGACTCGCTCGAAAGCCCGGTGGAACGCGTGGATCGCGAGCGCCGGAGCGGCGGCGTGCGTATCAGCGTGGACGAGCACGCGCCCGCGCTCTCGAGCGGCGAGTTCCGTTTCGGAGCGGGGCACGCGGTGATCGAGGGCGTGGCCTGGAGCAGAGGCCGGTGGCGGCGCGCGCAGGCCCTCCTCAACGTGGACGTGCCCTGGACCGAGACGCTGGCGGGCCTCGCCCGCAACGTCCGCGAGAACCCCTTCAACGTTCTGCCCCTGTTCCTGCTCGCGGTGCTCGCGGCCTTCATTCTCATGCTGGCGGCGGTGGATTTCGCCATGGTCCGCGCGCTGGGACGCAGCATCACCGAGGCCGTGGGCGCGCTGGGCCGGGGCGCGGGCCGCCTCGAGAGCGGCGATCTCTCCTACCGGATCCCGGTCGCGGGCGAGGACGACCTGTGGGACGTGGCCGCGGCCTTCAATCGCATGGCGGCCGGACTCGAGCGCGGACGTCAGCTCGAGATCGATCGCCAGCGCATCGAGGACGAGCTGGCGCTCGCTCGCCGCATCCAGGCGAGGCTGTTGCCCCCGGGCCCGCCGCGGGTTCCCGGGCTCGAGCTCGCGGGGATCAGCGAGCCCGCCCGCGAGGTGGGCGGCGACTACTACGACTTCGTGCCGCTCGGCGGCGATCGCGTGGCCCTCGTGATCGCGGACGTGTCGGGCAAGGGGGTGGGCGCCGCCCTCCTCATGTCCGGCTTCCGGGCCTCCCTGCTCAGTCAGGACCTCGACCGCGAGGACGTGGCGCGCGTGCTCGAGCGGTTGAACGCGTTCCTCCATCGCAGCGTGGAGCCCGGGAAGTTCGTGACCGCGTTCCTCGGCGTCCTGCACGCGCGCACGGGGCGGCTCGTCTACTGCAACGCGGGGCACAATCCTCCGCTCGTGTCGCGCGGTTCGCCCGCCGACCCGGGGCGGCCGGGGACGCACGAACGGCTCGAGGCCGGCGGACTCATCCTCGGCATCCTCGAGCAGGGCCGGTAC
>DATKKO010000067.1:0-6160 GCA_035542955.1 Terriglobales bacterium | reverse complement strand
TGTTTGCGAGGACGCCCACCTTGGTGCCCCACAGGTAGGCGAACCCGCAGAGCAAGGTGCTGCCGTAGTCCGGCTTGTACTCGTGGAACAGGGAGCCGTCGACGAGGCGCGCGATCACCTCGCGCACCTCGTACGGCGTGCGCAGGTCGCGCGGCAGCACGCCGTAGATCTCGGCCGGGTCGTAGGCCGGCGGCTCGGGGCGCGCGAGCTCGAGCGCGGAGGCGCCCGCGTGCGGCGCGCGCGCGTCCGGCGCGGCGCCGAGGTGCGCCACGATCTCGCGCGCGATCTCGAGCGCGTGCGCGTCGTCCTCGGCGAAGTGGTCCGCCACCCCCGAGATCCGCGTGTGCACGTCGGCGCCGCCCAGCTCCTCGGCCGTGACCTCCTCGCCGGTCGCCGCTCGCACCAGCGGCGGCCCGCCGAGGAAGATCGTGCCCTCGCCCTTCACGATCACCGCCTCGTCGCTCATGGCGGGGACGTACGCCCCGCCCGCGGTGCACGACCCCATCACCACCGCGATCTGCGGGATGCCCAGCGCCGACATGCGCGCCTGATGGCGGAAGATCCGGCCGAAGTGATCGCGATCCGGGAAGACCTCGGCCTGCAGGGGCAGGTACGCACCGCCCGAATCCACGAGGTAGACGCAGGGCAGGCGGTTCTCGAGCGCGATCTCCTGGGCGCGCACGTGCTTCTTCACGGTGATCGGGTAGTAGGTGCCGCCCTTCACCGTCGCGTCGTTGGCGACGATCATCACCGTCCGCCCGTGCACGCTGCCGATGCCGGTGATGATCCCCGCCGCCGGGGCCTCGCCGCCGTAGAGATCGTGCGCGGCCAGCGGGGACAGCTCGAGGAACGCGGTGCCCGGGTCGAGCAGGCGCTCGACGCGGTCGCGCGCGACCAGCTTGCCGCGGGCGCGGTGGCGCGCGACCAGCGACGGCCCTCCGCCCTGCTTCGCCTCCTCGAGACGGCGCCGCAGCTCCGCCGCGAGCGCGCGGTGATGCGCGGCATTGGACCTGAACTCGTCGCTGCCCGTGTCGAGGCGGGATTCGATGAGCATGGCGCCCTCCGCGGGGGATCGGCGCGCGAGTTCTACCACAGCGGCCGGAGCGGCGGAAAACGCCGGCGCCCGCCCCGCACGATCGGGACGGGCGCCACACCGCGAATGCTCCCGGTCCTATTGGTTCGCCATCCTCTCCTGCATGGCGATCGTCTGCTCCCGCGTCGGCCCGAACAACCCGGGCGGCTTGCCGCCGGCAAGCCGCGCGAGCGTCACGAGCTGACCGCGATGATGCATGAGATGGAGCAGGACGCCCGACCACAGGACCTCGCCCACCCGGGTCGGCGTGCCGTCGAACCACGCCAGCTCGCGCCCGAGGTCCTCGGGCTTGAGCCTGCGCACGCGAATGAGCGCGTCGCCGTGCACGCGCGCGTAGCCGGGCGCGAGCGCCTCCACCTCGCGCGGCCGGGTGATGCCGGGCGGCTTCTGGTCGACGGCCAGACTGCCCACCTGGATCCCGTACGTGGGATAGGCCTCCACCTCGCAGAGATGCCAGGCCAGCTCGCCGAGCGAGCGCCCGTCCTTCCAGGGACGGAAGTCGTACTGGTCCGTGGGCAGCGACTCGAGCAGCTCGACCGTCTTGCGTGCTTCCTGATCCCACAGATCGGTGAAGTGCCTCAGTTCATCTCTGGGCATGTGGCCCTCCGAGGAGCGTGAGCATCAGTGGATGGTTTGCGGCACTTCGGGTGGACGAACGCGAGCGAAGGTCAATGCCGAAATGGTAGCTCGCGATCCGCGGCGCGGGAGTCATTTCTCTGTGAACGAGGAGCCCGGGCACGGCGCCGTGGATCCCAGCCCGCGCCCACGGCCGTCGCGACACCTGACGCGCCCGTAACGGGACCGTGACGAGCTCACGCCCGCTACTGGCGTCTGCCGAGCCCGGCCGCGTAGGATGGGCTCCCCCGGAGACGTGCACCGATCATGCAGAGGTCCATGATGCGCTTCGCCCTGACAGTGGGCTGTTGCCTCGTGCTGGCCGCCCGGTGCGCCGTCGCGGCCGGCGGCGCGCAGTCGGCCGCCCCGGATTCGACGAACCCGCCGAGGACCGATCTGATTCGCAGCGCCGAGCTCATGAAGACGGTCGAGTTCCTGGCCTCGAAACCTCTCGCCGGCCGGCTGGCCGGCAGCCCCGGCTACTGGAAGGCCGCGAGCGCCATGGCGGCGCGCTTCCAAGCGCTCAACCTCGCGGCCGGCGGAATCAATAGCTTCTTCCAGCCGCTCGAGATCGAATACGAGACGATCCCGACCTGCCGTCTCGCGATCGTGGATGCGGCGGGCTCGAAGCACGAGCTGCGGCTCGGGCCCGACTTCACCTGCCGCGGCCTCACGGGGTCCGGCCGGTTCACCGCGCCCGTCGTCTTCGCCGGCTACGGCGTCTCGGATTCCGGCGGCTACGACGACTACGCGGGGCTCGACGTGCGCGGCAAGATCGTCCTCCTGCTCAAGGAGCCGCCGCCGTTCCGCCGGGATTCGAGCGGCTGGGGCCGCGACCTGCTGCCCCGGCCGAAGGCGCGGATCGCCGCCGCGCACGGCGCGCGCGCCATGCTGCTCGTCTCGCGCCCGCTCCAGCCCGAGCCGCAGGCTCCGATCGGCAGCATGCTCGAGGGCGACGGCCCGGAGAACGAGCGCTTCCCCATGCTGCAGGTCAGCGACTCCGTGGCGCAGCTCGTGCTGAAACCCGCGGGACTCGACCTGCGCGCGTTGGAAGCGGAGATCGATTCGACACGGACCCCGCACTCACGGGCGCTCGACGTCTCGGCGGAGATCGACGTGCGCGCCCACTACCGCGCGCGCCAGCCCTCGGCGAACGTGGTCGGCATCCTCTACGGCACCGATCCGAAGCTGACGGAGGAGGCGCTGGTGATCGGCGCGCACCTCGATCACGTCGGCAGCCAGGGGTCGATCTACTTCCCCGGCGCGAACGACAACGCCTCGGGCGCCGCGGGCGTCGTGGCGGTCGCGGAGGCGTTCGCGCGGGGCCCGAGGCCGCGGCGCACCGTGATCTTCGCCCTGTTCACGTCCGAGGAATCGGGGCTCGACGGCTCGAAGCGCTTCGTCGAGCACCCGCCCGTGCCGCTCGACAAGATCGTCGCCTACTTCAACCTCGACTGCGTCGGCCGCGGCGACTCGATCCGGGTCGGTGGCGGCACCAGATCGCCGCAGCTGTGGCGGATCGCGCGCGATCTCGACGCAAAGAGCACGCGGCTGATGGTCGAAACCTCGGGATCGGGCGGCGGCGCGGACGCCGCCCCCTTCGCGGCGAAGAGGATCCCGACGCTCTACTTCGACACGAAGAACAGCTACACCTTCCTGCACCTGCCCGGCGACGCGCCGGGCACGCTCAACCCGCCGCTCTACGAGGCGCTCGTCCGCCTCGTCTACGGCACCGCGTGGCGCGTCGCGCAGGGGGGGTACACGGGAGGCTAGAGCGGCTGCGAAGGCGTGGTGCCTCCCGGGCACATCCGGGCCGCGCAGGAGAGGCCGGGGCACCCACGCGAAGTGTGGGTCGGCCGAGCGCGGCCCCGGCGTAGTGAGCCGCGACAGGAGTCGCGGCGAACGGCACGGGAGGCAGCCCGCCGAGCAGTCCGCTCTCGAGGACCTCGTTCACTCCTCCGGCACGATCGCGTCGGCCTCGATCTCGACCAGCATGGCGGGATCGATGAGCCGCGAGATCTGCACCATGCTGGTGGCCGGGCGGATCGCCCCGAAGAACTCCCCGTGCGCGCGGGCGACCTCCTCCCAGCGCGAGATGTCGAGCACGTAGGTCCGCGTGCGCACCACGTGCTCGAGCTTCGCGCCGGCTCGGGCGAGCGCGGTCTCGATGTTCCGCAGCGTCTGCACCGCCTGCGCGTACGGATCGCCGGGTCCGACGACGGATCCGTCGGCCGCCGTGGCGGTCGTTCCCGACACGCTGACGAACGGCCCCACGCGCACCGCGCGCGAGTAGCCCACCACCGGCTCCCATTTCGTCCCGCTCGATACCAATCTGCGCTCCATCGTCGGTCCTCCTCCTGACTGGGCACGAGAGTACCCCGCCACGAGGAGCGCAGGGGAGGCCCATCGCGCGGGTCAGTGCAGTTGGAAACGGAGCGGAACGCGCGGGCTGCTGCCTGAGGCTCACGCGCCTCCGGCCACGCCGGTCGAGGCTTCACCGGGCAACCGGCCGAAGCGCCGCTCGCGGCGGCAGAACTCCGCCAGAGCTTCGTCGAGGTCCGCTTCCGAGAAGTCGGGCCACATGCGCTCGGTGAAATGCAGCTCCGCGTACGCGCACTCCCAGAGCAGGAAGTCGCTCAGGCGCCGTTCGCCGCCGGTGCGGATCAGCAGGTCCACGGGGCGCACGGGCTCCGGGTCGTGCAGCACGAGCCCGAGCAGGCTCTCGAACTCCTCGAAGTGGTCCGCGTGCTCCGAGCACAGGCGCGCCGCGCCGAGGATCGAGCCCCGCGCGGAGTAATCGAGCGCGATGCGCAGGCGCATGGCCCGGCCGCGCCGCGTGACCTCCTCCGCGCGCCGAACGATCTCGAGCACCGGAGCGGGAAGCCGGTCGCGGCGGCCGACCACGGTGAGCCGGATCCCGTTCGCGGCGCAGCGCTCGGCCTCGCGCGCGAGCCCATCGCGCACGAGACCCATGAGGGCGTCCACCTCCTCGGCGGGGCGCTGCCAGTTGTCGCAGGAGAAGGCGAACAGGCTCAGGGTGTCGAGCCCGCGGGCGCGCGCGGCCGCCACGACGCGGCGCATGGTCTCGACGCCGGCGGCGTGCCCCGAGGCGCGCGGCAGGCCGCGGCACTCGGCCCAGCGGCCATTGCCGTCCATGATGATCGCGACGTGGAGACCGGCGGGGACGGGATCGCGGCGAGTACTTTGCATGGCAGAGTGGTTCTCCAAAAAAAACGGGGGTCAGCGTTCCCGGGTGGCTCGGATCAGCGCTTCCATATGATCGAGATAGCGCTCGAGCGCGCGCCGGCCGGCCTCGGTGAGCCGGTACTCCGTGCGCGGCACGCGCCCGGCGAAGGACTTGTCGCACACGAGGTAGCCCGCCTCCTCGAGCCGACGGGCATGCACGCTCAGGTTGCCGTCGCTGGTGTTCATCAGCCGCTTGAGCTCGACGAAGCCGAGCTTCTCGTTCACCGCGAGCGCGCTCACGATCCCGAGCCGCATGCGCTCGTGGATCACGCGATCGAGATCCGCGGCGGCGTGCGGCGCGACGGGCGCGGGCCGCGCCCCATCCAGCGGCGCGCGATTGCGCGCGACCCCGCCTCTAGCCACCGTGCCTCCGCGCGATCAGCACGCCGAAGACCAGGTGCAGGCCGCCGAAGGACGCGCCCAGCACCGCGTCCCCCCAGGCGGGCGGCACGACCAGGGCGACGAGCCCGGCCAGCATGAAGCAGGCGCCCATCACGGGCACCACGCGGATCGAGAACGCCCCGCCCGTCGCGACCGCCGCGCCGTACAGCAGCAGCCAGGTGCCCGGCAGCGCGTGGATCAGGCCCGCGCGGAAGAGCACGGCCGTGAGCAGCGCGCCCGCGGCGAGCGGCGGCGCGAACGAGAGCGTGAAGCGCCGCCCGGGACCGCGGAAGAGCGGATGCGAGGAGAGCCCGGCGCGCAGGTTGACGCGCGCCTTGCGCGCGAGGCTCGCGGCCGCGACGACCAGCGCCAGCATCGACTCGAGCAGCCAGATCGCGAGCCAGACGTTGTCGTCGGATTGACGGGAGGCGAGGACCGCGGCGCCGAGCGCCGTCGCGCCGACCACCACCATGCCCCAGCCGGGGACCGCGGTGAACGAGCCGGCCTCCTCCATCGTGCGGCGGATGAAGCGGAGGTCCGCCATGGCCTGCTGGCGCAGCGCCGGCGGCTGCTCCTCGTGGAGGCGGAGGGGAGGCGGGAAGGTCACGGGAGGCAGCCTAGCCGACCGGACACATCATTGTCAAGTACTTTGTACGGCAAAGTGACTCAGGCACGGCCGGGCCCGGCGTCACGGACGCGGCCGAGGACGCTCGAGCCACTCGCCCCCGACCGCTCTCGGCCCAATCCCCGCGGCGCGCGCATTCGCGCGCGCGATCAGATGCTCCGGCCGGTGCTGCGGCCGATGCTCCGGCCGGTGCCGATCTT
>DATKKO010000066.1:0-4492 GCA_035542955.1 Terriglobales bacterium | reverse complement strand
GTCTGTGCTCTGGCGCTGAGCGGGAGCACGGTCTACGCGGGCGGGTACTTCACCAGCATCGGCGGCCAGGCGCGCAACTGCATTGCGGCGCTCGATGCCACGACCGGCGCGGCCACGGCTTGGAACCCGAACGCGGGGGGGCAACACCCTTACGTCCTCGCCCTGGCGGTCAGCGAGAGCACGGTCTACGCGGGGGGAGAGTTCACAAGCATCGGCGGGCAGGCGCGCAACTTCATTGCGGCGCTGGATGCCACGGCCGGCGCGGCCACGGCCTGGAACCCGAATGCGAACGGTCTGTGGGTTTCCGCCTTGGCGGTGAGCGGGAGCACAGTCTACGCAGGCGGGGCTTTCACCAGCATCGGCGGGCAGGTGCGCAACCGTATCGCGGCGCTGGATGCCACGACCGGCGGGGCCACGGACTGGGACCCGAACGTGGAGAGCCCCGATCCCTTCACGTCCGTCTACGCCCTAGTGGTGAGCGGGAGCACGGTTTACGCGGGGGGAGAGTTCACCAGCATCGGCGGGCAGGCGCGCAACGGGATTGCAGCGCTGGATGCCACGACCGGCGCGGCCAGGGCTTGGAATCCGAACGCCTGGGGTAGCTTTGACTCCGACCTGTATACGACCGTCGGCGCCTTGGCAGTGAGCGGGAGTACGGTCTATGCGGGCGGGAACTTCACCGCCATGGGTGGGCAGGCCCAGAGTGGCATCGCTGCCGTGGGCGACATTTCGACCGGCACCCTGCTCACCCGCTTCGACGCCGAGGTCGAGAGCGACGGCGTCCTGCTGCGTTGGGAGTTCAGCCGGCCGGTGCACAGCGTCACCGTCGAGCGCGCCGAGAACGAATCTGGTCCCTGGAACCTCCTGGCTCTCGAAGAGCGCAACGAAGAGGGAATGACTGTGGCCCTCGACCGCACCACCCTCGCGGGCAAGAGCTATTGGTACCAACTGCTCGCGCAGTTCAACGACGGGACGCAGATAACGTTCGGCCCGGTACGCGCCGAGGTGCCCGCCCCGATCCTGGCCAGTGGCCTGACCCGCCTGTCCCCCAACCCGTGCAGGGGCGCCACGCGCATCGAGTACGCCGTGGCCCATTGCGAGAAGGTGCGGCTCTTGGTGCTGGACGTGGCCGGCCGCGAGATCGAGGTGCTCGTTAACGGAGACATGGCGCCCGGGCGCTACTCGGCCCTGTGGGACGGACGAAGGGGGCGGACGCCCCTGGCATCGGGGCTCTACTTCCTGCGCTGGGAGTCGCCGGGCAGACTGATGACCAAGCGCGTCGCACTGGTTCGATAAGGGCCGCTTTACAAGCTGGTCCTTGCCAAGACTGGAAAGGGACCCGGTCGACCGAGCCCCGTTTCGCTCGCCACGCGCCGTTCTGGACGCTTTGATGGCCGACAAGCTCGCCCCCCGCGCGCCGGTTTGCCTGCCGCGCTCGGGCCCGGCTAGAGTCGGCGCTCCGACCCGCGACCGCCGCGACTTCCCACCCCAGCGGAGTCCCCATGCGCCTGCCCGCACCGAACACGCTGGCCATCGTCGGCGCCGGCCCCGTGGGGCTCGAGGCGGCCGCGGCCGCGCTGGACCACGGCTTCGACGTGCACGTGTTCGAGCAGGGCGAAGTAGGATCGCACCCGATCGCCTGGGGGCACGTGCGCATGTTCACGCCGTGGAGCGCGAACCTCGGGCCGCGCGCGCGCGTGCGTCTCGAGGCTGCCGGGTGGACGGCGCCCGATCCCGACGCGCGTCCCACCGGGCTCGAGCTGGCCGAGCGCTATCTCGAGCCGCTCGCCTCGCTGCCCGAGCTGAAGGAGCGCGTGCACACGTTCGCGCAGGTGGTCGCCGTGAGCCGTCACGGGCTGCGGCGCGACGAGGGCGACGCGGAGGAGCGCCGCGCGCGGCCGTTCCGGCTGCTGGTGCGCGACCAGGGCGGGCGCGAGAACGTGCTCCACGCCTTCTCGGTCATCGACGCCTCCGGCGTGTACACGAACCCGGACTGGGCGGGCACGGGCGGCATCCCGGCGCGGAGCGAGGCCTATCTCAGGCCTCAGGTGAGCTATCACGTCACCGACGTGCTCGGGCTCGATCGCGATCGCTACGCGGGCCGGCGGACGCTCGTCATCGGCGGCGACACCTGCGCCGCGATCGTGATCGCCGACCTCGCGCGGCTCACCGAAGAGGCCGAGGGCACGGTGGCGTGCTGGATCACGCGCGAGCCGGTCGATCGGCTGGGCGCGCGCGCCGGAGACGCGATCGAGCCGCGGCGCGAGCTGTGGGAGCGCGCGCGGGCGCTCGCACGCGGCGCCGTCCCCGCGATCGCGCATGTCGGAGGCGCCGAGGTCGAGGGCTTCGAGTTCAACTCGGCCACGCATCGGTATCGCGTGGAGCTGACGATCGGCGCGGAGACCCGAGTCGAAGAGGCGGATCGCGTCGTCGTGCTGGCCGGCTTCGCTCCCGATCCGGCTCTGGCACTGCGCGCCGACGAGCCGCAGGGCTTCACGCTCGGCCACAAGGCCTGCGGCCGCGATCCCGATTTCCTGCTCGAGACCGGATACCGGCAGGTCGAGCGCGCGATCGCGCGGCTCGCGGCCGAGGCGCGCGCCGCCGCGCGGGCGTGAGCGACCGCACGCTGCGCGACGCGCGGCCCCATCGCCGACCTCGACGATCCGTGGCGCCGCTTCACTCCACGAGCCGCACGAAGGCGGCGAGATCCCCCGGGTTCACGCCGGACGCGGCCCGGTAAGGCCCCCCGCGCCGCTTGCCGCCGCGGCGGCTCGCGGTGCTACCCTGCCGCGGATGAACGTGCGGCCCGAGGACCTGGAGGAGCTGCGCGCCCTGGTCGGCGACGACGGCGTGCTCGAAAGCGAAGCCGCGCGCTTCACGTACGAGGCGGACGCGCTCACGCTCGAGCGCGGGCGGCCCGACGTCGTCGTGCTGCCGCGCTCCACCGACGAGACGGCGGCGCTCGTGCGCTGGGCACGCGCGCACGGCGCTCCGGTGACCGCGCGCGGCGCGGGCACGGGTCTCGCGGGAGGCTCGACGCCGCGCCGCGGCGGCATCCTCCTCTCCCTGAACCGCATGGACCAGATCGTGCGGATCGATGCCGATCGCATGTTCGCCTGGGTTCAGGCCGGGCTCGTGAACCTCGAGCTGTCGAACCGGACCGCCGCGCAGGGGCTGCACTTCGCGCCCGATCCCGGCTCGCAGCAGGTGAGCACGATCGGCGGCAACGTGGCGGCGGATGCCGGAGGGCCGCACTGCCTCAAGTACGGCGTGACCCACCATCACGTGCTCGGCATGATCGTCGTTCTCCACGACGGCAGCGTCATTCAACTCGGCGGCGAAGCGTGCGACGCCCCCGGCGGCGATCTCGCCTCGCTCGTGGCCGGCAGCGAGGGCACGCTCGCGATCATCACCGAGGTGTGCGTGCGTCTCACGCCGCTGGCCGAGGCGGTCCAGACGCTGCTGGCCGACTTCGCCGACGTGGCCGACGCGTGCCGCGCGGTGTCGGCCGTGATCGCGGCCGGGATCGTACCCGCCGCGATGGAGATCATGGATACGACCACGATCGGCGTGGTGGAGGCCTGGCTCCATCTCGGCCTGCCCGCGGACGCGGGCGGTCTGCTGCTGATCGAGGTGGACGGCGCCGCCGCGAGCCTCGGGCCACAGGTCGAGCGCATCGCCGCGATCGCGCGCGAGCACCGCGCGCGCACCGTGCGCACGGCGCGCGACGCGGGCGAGCGCGCGGCGCTGTGGCGCGGGCGCAAGTCGGCCTTCGGCGCCTACGGCCGGACGGGACGGGGCTTCGCGGTCATGGACGGCGTGGTGCCGCGCACGCGTCTCGCCGAGGCGATCACCGCGGTGTACGCGCTCGCGCGCGAGCGCGGGCTCGCGGCCGGGAACCTGCTCCACGCCGGCGACGGGAACCTGCACCCGCACGTGATGTTCGACGAGGACGATCCGCGGGAGCGCCGGGCGGCGCTCGAGGTCTCGCACGACATCCTGCGCATGTGCATCCGCCTGGGCGGCACGATCTCGGGCGAGCACGGCATCGGGCTCGAGAAGGCGCCGCTCATGGCCGAGCTGTACGCGCCGGAGGACCTCGCGCTGATGGCGCGCCTGCGTCGCGCGTTCGATCCCGGCGGCCTGCTCAATCCATGCAAGATCCTGCCCGGCCAGGAGGACTGCGCCGGGAACGAAGCGGCCGAGCCGACGTCGCGTGCCGCCGTGGGCGCGGCCGCGGCGCCCGGAGGCACGAGCACGCGCGGAGGCACGCGCACGCGCGACCGCACGAGCACGCGCGGCGGCGCGGAGGAGCCGTGGACGTGAGCGAACCGATCCCCGCCACCGATCCGCTGGTCGGCACGCTCCTCTCCCACTACCGCGTGCTCGAGCGCGTCGGCGCGGGCGGCATGGGCGTGGTGTACCGCGCGCGCGACGAGCGGCTGCCGCGCGAGGTGGCGATCAAGGTGCTGCCCCCGGGCGCGCTGGCCGA
>DATKKO010000065.1:0-3913 GCA_035542955.1 Terriglobales bacterium | reverse complement strand
CCTCTTCGTGCCGCACAACTATTATTGGCCAGCGTCCTCCCGGGTCGAAGGCCGCCAGCGTTCGCAGCCTAATCTACACGGAAGGGAATCGGAAACACCGCCCCGGCAGAGTCCACCAGCAGTGACACGCAGGTGGCCACGCGGGTGGGCGGAAGACGGAAGAGGAGGGAGGTGGGGGACGGGGGGAAGCACCTCATCCGCAAGATCCGGCCGTGCCCGATCCAGTTCGGTTAGCATTTCTGCCGATGTCCAACGCGCGCCTGCTCGCGGTCCTGGTGACCGATGTGGTCGGGTCGACGGAGACGATCGCCCGGCTGGGGGCGAAGGCCGGGGAGGACTGGCGCAGGGCGCATCTCGAGGTGCTCCGCGAAGCGTTAGCCGCGACCGGTGGCCGCGAGATCCAGCACACGGGCGACGGCCTCCTCGCCGCATTCGAGGGCGCAAGCCAGGCCGTCGGCTGCGCGAAGCTCATGCAGGAGCGCGTCAGGCGGGCCAATCGCCGGCGCGATGCGGTGGCGGCCTTGTCGGTCCGGATCGGCATCGCGTTGGGGGAGGCGACGGAGGACGCAGAAGGCATCCACGGTCTCGTGGTGATCGAGGCGACACGGCTCTGCGCAGCCGCCAAGGGCGGCCAGATCCTCGCCACCGCACTCGTGCAGGCGCTCTGCGCGGGCCACTCCGAGCACCAGTTTGTGCCGGCGGGCTCGCTCGAGCTGAAGGGCCTGCCCGCGCCGGTTCCGAGCGTGGAAGTCCTCTGGGAGTCCGCGCGCACGAGCTCGGTGCCGCTGCCCGCGGCCCTGGCCGAGGCCACGCAGCTCTCGTTCGTGGGTCGCGCCGCCGAGCGCGAGAAGCTGTCCGAGCTCTGGCGGACCGCACAGGCCGGTGAGCGGCGCGCGGCCCTGATCGCGGGCGAGCCAGGCATCGGAAAGACGCGGCTCGCCGCGGAGCTCGCACACTCCGCTGCCGTCGCGGGTGCCACCGTCTTGTTCGGCCGCTCCGACGAGGACCTCGCCGCACCCTTCCAGCCGTGGCTGCAGGCGCTTGGGCACCATGCCGCGCACGCCGATCTCGAGGCGTTGCGCGCTGACGTGGGCGAGGCGGCCGGCGCGATCGCGCGGCTGGTGCCGGAGCTCGCGCGCCGGCTCGGGGTCGCGCCGACCGCGCCGTCGCCGAGCGAGCCCGAGGCCGAGCGCGCGCGGCTCTTCGAGGCGATCGATGCGCTCCTCGCGAATGCGTCGCAGGCGGCGCCCCTCGTCGTCGTGCTCGACGACCTCCACTGGGCCGACAAGACCTCGCTCGTGCTACTGCGCAGCCTGGTGCGATCCTCCAGGCCCGCGGCGCTCCTCGTGGTCGGCACCTACCGGGAGACAGATCTCACGCGCACGCATCCGCTCGCCGAGCTGCTCGCGGATCTGCGCCGCGAGCCGCGCGTCGAGCGCGTGCGGCTCGGGGGCCTCGGTCCCGAGGACGTCTCGGCGCTCGTGGCCTCGCGCGGCCAGCAAGATCCGCCCGCGGAGTTCGTCGCCGCGCTTCACGCCGAGACCGAGGGGAACCCGTTCTTCGTGGAGGAGGTGCTGCGCCACCTGGTCGAGACCGGCGCGCTGCGCCGGGAGGACGGACGCTGGACGAGCGACCGCCGGATCGCGGAGCTCGGCATCCCCGAAGGCGTGCGTGAGGTCGTGGGGAGGCGCCTCTCACGGCTCTCCGAGACTGCAAACCAGGCGCTCGGGGTGGCGGCGGTGATCGGCCGCGAGTTCGACGCGGCGCTGATCGAGGCGGCGGGCGGCCCCAAGGGTGATGCGCTGCTCGACGCGCTCGACGAAGCGGCCCGTGTGCGGCTGATCGTCGAGGCGCCCGGCGGCCCCCCCGGCCGCTTCGCGTTCTCGCACGCCTTGGTGCGCCAGACCCTCTACGAGGAGGTCGCGGCGCTGCGCCGCGCGCGCCTCCACTGGCGGATCGGCGAGGCGCTCGAGAAGCGCCACACCGCCGCGGCCGACGAGCAGCTCTCCGCCGTCGCTCAGCATCTCTACGAGGGAGCCGTCGCCGGTGACGTGGCACGAGCCGTCGACGTGACGCTGCGCGCGGCGGAGCGCGCTGTCGCGCTCGTCGCGTTCGAGGAAGTGATCGCGCTCGCGACGCGCGCGCTCGAACTCCTCGATCAGGCCGGGCTCGAGGAGCCCGAGACGCGCTATCGCGCGTGGATGCTGCGCGGGATGGGGGAGATGCGGCTCTTACTCCCGGCCTTCCGCTCGTCCTATGAAGCTGCGATCGAGCTGGCCCGGCAACTCGCGAGACCCGAGTGGCGCGCGCGCGCGGTGTGGGAGTCGACCGCTCAGCTCGACGCGGAGGCGGCAGCCGACGCCCGCACGCGGCTACGCATCACCGAGGCGCTCGCCGCCCTCCCGTCGGGCGACGGCAGCGAGCGCTGTCTCCTGCTATCGCGTCTCGCCTTGTCCTGGATCGTCCGTCCCGAAGAGCGAGAGCCCTTCGCGGACGACGCGCTCGCGATGGCGCGGCGTCTCGGCGGCGCCCTCGATCTCGATCGCGCGCTCGCAGCCAAGGCGCAGCTCCTCCAGGGCTCACCACGGGTCGCAGAGCTCGAGGCAGTCGTGCGCGAGATGGGCCCCACCCGTTCCCTCTCCGCGGCTCGAGACCTGGCGCCGTACGCCTATCCCCTCTACCTCGCCTATCTGAGAGCGGATCGTGCTCGCTTCGTCGCCGAGTGCTCGGAGCTCGAACGGGTCGTCGCCGCCGCACGCTGGCAGCCTTACATCCTCCACTACTACCGCGCCGGTGACGCCCTCGCTCAGGGGCGCTTCGCAGAGGCGAAGCAGGAGGCCGCGATTTTCCGCGCTGGGGCCACCCTCGGAGTGGGCGGCGGGGCGCTCGGTTTCGCCGACATGGTGACGACCGCAAGACTCGAGGAGGGTAGGCTCGCCTCGCACCTGCGCGGGATCGAGGAGTTCGCAGCGGCGGCGCCGCCCGCCTATCGCGCCTACCGCTGCGTTGCGATGGCCGTTCGCGCGGCGCTCGGCGACGAGGCAGCCGCTCGGCGCGAGCTCGAAGAGCTGATGGCCGACGGCTTCGCCCCGCTCTGGCACCGGGCCGGGGGCTGGCCACTGGCGCTCCGCCATTTCGCCGACGCAGCGGCGCTGCTCGAGCACGAGGCCGCCGCCCGCGCGCTCGAGGCCGAGCTCACCGACTACTCGGGGCTCATGCTCGTCGCCTGGAACGGCACCCACCTCGGAGGCGCCGCCGACCGCGCGCTCGGCCAGGTCCTCGCCGTGCAGGGTCGTCTCGACGACGCGTGCCGGTGCTACGAGCGGGCGCTCGCACTCGAGGAGGGCTTCGAGAGCTGGGCGCTTGCTGCGCGCACCCGCTACTGGTGGGCGCGGGCGCTCGCCGAGCGCGGCGCCTCGGGCGACCTCGCGCGGGCGCTCGAGCTTCTCGACTCTTGCCTCGACCGGACGCGCGCGTTCGGCATGGCGTACCTCGCGGAGCAGGCCGAGACGCTGCGCGTGCGGCTCGGCTGAGGACACGTTCTCGTTCATCCAGCCAGCGCGGCCGCTCGTAGAGTGTGGCGCCTGCATCCTGGCCCCACCCGCCGTCCACCGGATGTCCACCGGCAGTGCCACGCAGGTTCCCCATCCGGTGCGTGCGGGTGGTGCGCGCCGCGGAGAGGACGGAGGGGTGTACGGGGGGACCAGCTCATCCGCAGATCGCATCTTGAATCGACACCGGCCCTCGTCGAGGACGGCCGGAGGGTCTCCTTTCGATCGATCCTCAGCACTTCGGTGGGAACGCTCTGCGCCCACCCGGGCTCCGCGGGCGCATCGACCACGCGCCGGCCTTCTCTTCAACGACAATCTCGGCCGGCGTCCCCGGCGGCACCACGACATCGCCGCACAATCCA
>DATKKO010000064.1:0-5484 GCA_035542955.1 Terriglobales bacterium | reverse complement strand
GCTCGACAAAGCGCCCTGCCGGAAGATCCCGGTCCCGGTGGATTACGTGGGATGGACGATCGGACGCGAATTCGTCGTGGGCTACGGGATGGACGACAACGAGAAGTATCGGAACCTCCCTTACGTGGGTGTCCTCGAGGAGGCTCGACCGTGACAGCATTCCGCCGGGATCCCGGTCCCGACAACGGCCGCGATCGCGAGGGGCGCCGCCCGCCCCCGCCGCTCCGCGGCGGTCCGCCGCGCCGGCCGCAGGTTCCGCTGCCCTCCGGGCGCCCGTTCCGCACGGTCGCCTTCTGGATGCTGGTGGTCCTGCTCTCGCTCGTCGCCTACCGCATGTACCAGGGCGGCTTCATGGCCCCGCAGCGGGTGGAGATCTCGTACACGCGCTTCATGCAGGAGGTGCGGGACGGCAACATCGCCAACCTGCAGATCAGCGAGAACACCGTCACCGGGGAGCTGAAGAAGGACGCGCCGCTCCGGGCCGGCAAGCCCGAGACCTTCAAGGCCTTCAAGACGAACATCGTCGGCGACGGCTCGACGCTGCCGGACAAGGTGTGGGCGAAGGCGCCGGACGCCGAGATCGACGTGCGACCGCAAGGCTTCAACTGGCTGTCGGTCGTCTTCTCGTGGCTCCCGGTGCTGATCGTGATCGGCGCGTATCTCTTCCTCATCCGCCAGATGCAGTCGGGGGGCAGCGCCGCGCTCAAGTTCGGCAAGACGAAGGCGCGGGTGCTGCTCGAGACCCAGCCCAAGGTGACGTTCAAGGACGTCGCGGGCTGCGAGGAGGCCAAGCAGGAGCTGCAGGAGATCATCGAGTTCCTGAAGGAGCCGCAGAAGTTCCAGCGGCTCGGCGGCCGGATCCCGAAGGGGGCGCTCCTGCTCGGTCCGCCCGGCTCCGGAAAGACGCTGCTCGCGAAGGCCGTGGCCGGCGAGGCCGGCGTGCCGTTCTTCTCGATGTCGGGCTCGGATTTCGTGGAGATGTTCGTCGGTGTGGGGGCGTCGGTCACTGGCGACACGCCGATCCTCGTGCGGCACGAAGGCAGGACCGAGCTCGTCGAGATCGGCGCGTTCGTGGATCGGTACTACGAACCCGGCGCGGCCGGATTCCTGGTTCCCGCGCCCGGTGTCGAGACGCTCGGATTCGACGAGCTGGATTCGAAGTTCAAAGGCTCGCCCAAGACGTTCGTCAAGAGCAGCGCGTGGAAGGGAGTGCGCGGTGTCTATCGACATCGCGCGACCGAGATCTGCGAGATCCGCTACCTGGGCGGCGTGCTGCGGACGACCGGAGACCACAGCGTCTTCGTGCGGACGCGCGACGGCATCAAGCCGAAGGCCGCACGGGAGCTCCAACCCGGCGACGTGCTGGTGAACTTGCCCGATTCTCCAGCACTCCGCGAAACGGGCGCGAGTCAGACCGCCGAAGAGACCCGAGATATCGCCCCGGGCAACATCGGACTCATGGCCGTCCCCGCAGTCCGAATTGTAGGTGGTTTGAGACTGCATGCATGGCTGGAGCCCGCGTCGGAGCCCGCGTTCGTGCGCAGCGTGACGATCCTCCCCTTCGATGGCTACGTGTACGATCTCTGCGGCTGCGAGAACGAAGCGTTCTTCGGCGGCGAGAAGCCCGTGTTGCTCCACAACAGTCGCGTGCGCGATCTCTTCGATCAAGCCAAGCGCAACGCACCTTGTATCGTGTTTGTCGACGAGATCGACGCCGTGGGCCGGCACCGCGGCGCGGGCCTGGGCGGCGGGCACGACGAGCGCGAACAGACGCTGAACCAGCTCCTCGTCGAGATGGACGGCTTCGACTCGAACGAGGGCGTGATCATGATCGCCGCCACGAACCGGCCCGACGTGCTCGATCCGGCGCTGCTGCGCCCCGGGCGCTTCGACCGCCAGATCGTGGTCGACTGGCCGGACGTGCGCGGGCGCGAGGGCATCCTCAAGGTGCACACGCGGAAGATCCCGCTGGCCGACGACGTCGACCTGAACGCGATCGCGCGCTCGACCGCGGGCATGGCGGGCGCCGACATCGCGAACCTGGTGAACGAGGCCGCGCTGCTCGCGGCCCGGCGCAACCGGAAGAAGGTCATGACCGACGACTTCGCCGACGCGCGCGACAAGGTCATGCTCGGCATGGAGCGCAAGAGCCTGGTGATGACCGAGGAGGAGCGCCGCTCGACGGCGTACCACGAGTCCGGCCACGCCCTCATGGCCTGGCTGCTGCCGGGCTCGGACCCGGTGGACAAGATCAGCATCGTGCCGCGCGGCCGCGCGCTCGGCGTCACGAGCTACATGCCGAAGGAGGAGCGCTACTCGCGCTCGAAGGAGGACCTGCTGCGCACGCTGGCCATGATGATGGGCGGGCGCGCCGCCGAGTTCCTCGTCTTCAAGCACCTCACGACCGGCGCCCGCGACGACATCGACCGGGCCACCGTGCTCGCGCGCAAGATGGTCTGCGAGCTGGGCATGAGCGAGACCCTGGGTCCGCTCACCTTCGGCAAGAAGGAGGAGATGGTCTTCCTCGGCCGCGAGATCGCCACCCACAAGGACTATTCGGAGCAGACGGCCGAGCGCATCGACGAGGAGGTGCGCAAGCTGGTCGACGGCGCCTACCAGCAGGCGCTCTCGCTGCTCGGGCAGAACCTGGACAAGCTCCAGCTCCTCGCGGCCACGCTGCTCGAGCGCGAAGTGCTCGACGGCGAGCAGATGAACCGCCTGCTCAAGGGCGAGCAGCTCGAGCCGCTGAAGCCCGTTCCCTCGGAGCCGACGCCGCCGGCCGTGGGTCAGCCGGCCAAGCCGACGAGCGAGCCGGAGACGAGCGCCGCCCCGCAGCCCCGGCCGGCCGAAGGCTGAGAGTCCGATTGGACTTGGGACGAATACCGGGGCGGCCCCACGGCTGCCCCGTCTTGTTCCGCCCGCTACGCCCGCCAACCCACTCTTTACGTACGCCTTGCAACTTTCGCCTCTTCGCCCGCGTCTGTAAGGGTGTCACGTACGCGAGAACGTGGCGCGACGAACCAAACCAGATCGTCGGAGTCTTCCAGGACATGCGAGCAAAGGGGCGGAGAGGGCAAGCTCCGATCCCAGCAGAGACGCCCGGACCGAGATCCGGGCGCCGCTGTTTAACGCCAGCGGCCGCTGCCCGCCTGTGCCGTGCCATGCGGCCTCGGCGGGCCGGGCTCGAGCGTTAGTCGGCCGGCGCCGAGGTGAAGGTCCCGCCGCGGGCGGCGAGCTCAGTGATGAGCGGCGCGGGCCGGAACCGCTCGCCCTTCTCGGCCCGCAGCGCCGTGAGCCGCGCCTCCACCTTCGCCAGCCCCAGCGAGTCGGCATAGCGCAGCGGGCCGCCGCGGAAGGGCGGGAACCCGGCGCCGTAGACGAGCGCCAGGTCCAGCATGCCCGCGTCGCCGACCACGCCGTCGGCGAGGCAGTGCGCGGCCTCGTTCACCATCGCGAGCGCCATGCGCTCGGCCAGCGCCTCGAGGCTCGGCGGCTTGCGCTCCCGCGTGAGCCCGAGCAGGCGCCGGGCCCGCGGATCGGGCCTGCGCCGCGACCCTTCGTGGCGATAGAAACCGAGGCCGCTCTTGCGCCCGAGACGGCCGGCCACGACCAGCGCCTCGATCTGCGGCGCGGGCGACATGCGCTCGGGGAACGCGCGGCTCAGGATCTCGGCCACCTTCGCGGCCACGTCGAGCCCGACCTCGTCCACCACCTCGAGAGGACCCATCGGCATGCCGAAGGCGCGCATCGAGGCGTCGACGTCCCGCACGGTGTAGCCGTCCTCGAGCAGGTGCAGGGCCTCGCGCAGATAGGGCATGAGCACCCGGTTCACGGCGAACCCCGGTGCGTCCCGCACCACGACCGGGGTCTTCCCGAGCCGCCGCGCGAACGCGGCCACCGCCGCGACCGCGGCATCCGAGCTGCGGCTCCCGCGCACCACCTCGACCAGAGGCATGCGGTGGACCGGATTGAAGAAATGGAGCCCGACGAAGCGCTGCGGATGCTCGAGGCCCGAGGCCAGCTCGTCCACCGAGAGCGAGGAGGTGTTGGTCGCCAGCAGGGCGTCCGGCCGCATGCGCACCTCGAGCTCGCCGAACACGCGGCGCTTCACGTCCAGGTCCTCGATCACCGCCTCGATCGCGAAGTCGGCCCGCTTCGCCCCGGCCAGATCGAGCGAGGGCAGGATGCGCGCGAGCTGCGCGTCCGCCTCCGGCCGCGCCGCCCCGCGCCGACGGGAGCGCCCCGCGCGGCGCGCGCGCTCGAGCACGCGGTCGCGCACCGCGCGCAGCCCGCGCGCGAGCGCGGCCGGGTCCACGTCGCGCAGCCGCACCTCGACGCCCTCGCGGATCGCGAGCTCCGCGATGCCCGCGCCCATCACGCCCGCGCCCACGACCAGCATGCGCCGTGGCGCGGGCGCGAGCGGATCCTCGCCCACGAGGCGCTCCTTCCTCGCGCGCTCGCCGAGCCGGAACAGACGCACGAGGTTCTTGCAGACGGGACTCACGACCAGGTCGCTCACCCATTCCGCCTCGAGCCGCAGCGAGACCTCGAGGGGGCGCCCGTAGCCGCCGTCGATCACGTTCAGCGCGGCGATCGGGGCCGGATAGTGTCCGCCCGTGCGCGCCCGGGTCATGCCGCGCGCCCGCGACAGCGCCAGCCCGCGCCCGGGCATCGTGCCGTCGACGAGCCGCGAGGCGAACGTCCGCGGGCGGAAGCGATCGCGCCAGACCCGATCCCGGCCCGGCGGTCGCGCCGCGAGCTCGCCGAGCCTGCGGCGCGCCTCGTCCACGAGCCAGACGCCCGGCACCGCGCGCGCGACCAGTCCCGCGCGCTCGGCGCGCCGCGCGTCGAGCGCCCGCCCGGAGAGGATCAGGTCCAGCGCGGTCGAGAGCCCGACCAGCCTCGGCAGCCGCGTGGTGCCGCCGAAGCCGGGGATGATCCCGAGCAGCACCTCGGGCAGGCCGATCCGCGTGCGCGGCTCGTCGGCCGCGATCCGCGAGTCGCAGGCCAGCGCCAGCTCGAGGCCTCCGCCGAGGCAGACGCCGTCGATCGCGGCGACCGTCGGGCAGTGCAGCGCCGCGAGCCGCGAGAAGGCCGCCTGCGCGCGCGTCACGATCGCGTGCGCCTCCGCGCGCTCGCGGATCCCGTCGATCCGCTCCACGTCCGCTCCCGCGACGAACGAGCCGGCCTTGCCGCTGCGCACGATCACCCCGCGCAGCCCGGGGCGAGCCTCGAGATCGGCGAGCGCCCGCTCGAGGTCGGCGAGCGCGGGCTCGCCGATCACGTTGAGCGTGCGGTCCGGATCGTCCATCACGAGCTGGGCGATCTCGCCGCCCACCGGGGTCGCGGCGGGCTCGATCTCGACGCGGAAGATCGCCATCAATCGCGCTCCAGCACGAAGGCCGCGCCCTGGCCGCCGCCCACGCAGAGCGAGGCGAGGCCCCGCTTCGCCCCGCGGCGGCGCAGCTCGAGCAGCAGCGTCAG
>DATKKO010000063.1:0-5400 GCA_035542955.1 Terriglobales bacterium | reverse complement strand
GGTCAGGTAGCGCGGGTTGAAGTCCACGCCGGTCACGCGGAAGCCGTGGCGCGCGAGCCCGATCGCGTGGCGGCCGTAGCCGCAGGCCACGTCCAGCACCTCGCCGCCGGCGGGAGGCGCGAGCGCCGCGGCGAGGAAATCCACCTCGCGCGCGGTGATCTCGGGCGTGAGCATGGCGCGGTAGATGCGCAGGTAGTCGTCGTCGAAGAAGGCGACCGGCCACTCGGCGGAGGCGCCCTCCCCTGGGTTTCTCATGCGGTCTCCGGGAGCGAGAGCCAGTGACGGAGCAGCAGGCGCGCCGCCTCCTTGCCCGGGATGTCGCGGCCGCGCTGCAGATCCGGGTCCTGCTGCTGCGCGGGCCAGAGCGTCGGCAGCCCGACGCAGGCCGGGCAGCCGTTCTCGCACGCGCACGCCTCGAGGTGCTCGAGCGCGGCCTGCGCCAGCTCGTCCAGCCGCGCCCACCCCTGCTCGCAGAACCCGAGTCCGCCGGGATAGCGGTCGAACAGGAAGAGCGCCGGGCGCCCGAGGTTCGAGGAGTCGATCTTGCCTCCGAGGTCCGCCGGATCGCACATGCTCAGCATGGCGAGCAGCGTGATGAACAGGTTGCGCACGCCCATCAGTCCCTCGACGGGATTGCGCCCGCGCCGCGCGACCGCGCTCCAGGCGGCCTCGCCGGGCGCGAGCCAGAAGCCCGTGGTCTCGAGGGTGAGCCGCGGCAGCTCGAGCGGATGGTAGCCGATGGCGTCGAGCGAGTGGAACCGGATCTTCTTCATCGCCACGGTCTGCCACGAGTAGGTCAGCTCGCCGAGGATCACGCGCTCCCCGCGCCAGCTCCTCGAGCGGATCTCGCCGCGCACGCGGATGTTCGTGTCGAGCACGGGCTGCGTGTAGTAGTCCACCACGCGCGGCTCGGCGAGCGCGGTCTTCTGCTCGAGATCGAGCGCCTTCACGAACCACGTCTCGCCCTCGTGCAGGTAGACCGCCTCGGGGTAGATCAGCTCGAGTGCGCTGACCGCGTCGACCGTGCCGATCACCGCGTTCTCGCGGCTCGCGTCGAGGATGGTGTAGGCGTTGTCCGAGATCGTGCGCAGATTGACCCGGCCCGCGGGGAAGTCGGTCCGCGCCCAGTAGGCGCGCCCGTCCACCTCGTGCGTCTCGCCCGCCTCCTCGAGCGCGCGCAGGATCTCCTCCGTCTGCGGGCCGAAGAGGGCGCGGTCCGCGGGCGCGAGCGGCAGCTCGTAGGCCGCGCACGCGAGGTGCCGGGCGAGGATGTAGGGATTCTCCGGGTCGACGACCGCCGCCTCGGGCGAGCGGCCGAAGAAGTAGCCCGGGTGACGCATCAGGTACTGGTCCACCGCCTCGTTGTAGGCGACGAGCACCGCCAGCGAGGGCGCGCCGTCCGCGCCGTCCTCCGTGCCGCGCCGACCCCCGCGGCCCGCGCGTCCCGATTGCTGCCACAGGCTCGCGAGCGTCGGGGGCGCGCCGATCATCACCACGGCGTCGAGCCCGCCGATGTCCACGCCCAGCTCGAGCGCGTTCGTGCTCACCACGCCGCGCAGCTCGCCCGAGAACAGGGCCTGCTCGATGCGGCGCCGCTCCTCGGGGAGGTAGCCGCCGCGATAGGGACGGATCGCCTCGCCGAGCCCCGGCTTCAGCCGCTCGAGACGCTCGCGCGCGTAGCGGAACACCAGCTCGGCCGAGACCCGCGACTTCGTGAACACCAGCGCCTGCGCCCCGCGCTCGATCAGGCCGGTGAGCAGGTCGGCGCCCTCGACGTTCGAGGACCGGCGCTCGACGCGGGTGAAGTCCGTGAACGGCGGATCCCAGAAGACGAAGTGCTTCTCGAGCCGCGGCGAGCCGTCGTCGTCCACCACCGTCATCGCGCGCCCGGTGAGCGCCTCGGCCAGCTCGCGCGGGTTGCGGATCGTGGCGCTGCACGTCACCACGCGGAACTCGCCGCCGAGGTGCCGCACGACGCGCTCGAGCCGGCGCAGCACGTTCGCCACGTGCGAGCCGAAGATGCCGCGATAGGCGTGGATCTCGTCGATCACGACGAAGCGCAGCCCACGCAGGAAGCGCGCCCACTTGGGGTGATAGGGCAGGATGCCCTGATGGAGCATGTCGGGGTTGGAGAGGATCAGGTTCGCCGTGTCGCGGAGCCTGCGGCGGGTCGAGGGCTGCGTGTCGCCGTCGTAGACGCCGGCCACGACCGCGCGCAGCAGATCCGCGTGCCCCGAGGCGAGCCGGGACAGGCTCTTCAGCTGATCCTGCGCCAGCGCCTTCGTGGGGAAGAGATAGAGCGCGGTCGCCCCGCGCTCGGCGAGCAGCCGCTCGAGCACCGGCAGGTGATAGCAGAGGCTCTTGCCGCTCGCGGTGCCGGTCACGATCACGGTGTCGAGCCCGCCGCGCAGCGCCTCGACCGCCTGCACCTGATGCGTGTAGAGCCGGGTGATCCCGCGGGCGGCCAGCGCCTCGGCGAGCGACGCCGGCAGGGCCGGAGACAGCTCACCGTAGCGCGCGGGCCGTGCCGGCAGGACCTCGAGGTGCGCGAGCGCGCCGCGATTCTCGGGGCGGCCGGCCAGCTCCCGGATCCAGTCGGTCCACGCGCGAGCCGCTTGCGGCGCGTGTCCGCCAGGCGATTCCAGGAAGACGCCAGGTCGCGGTTCCATCGGTCGAGACCTCGTGGGCCGCGCGCATGCGGTCCGTCTCGGGAGGGTGCCTGCTCGGGAATGCCGTGGTACCCGCCCCGGCCTCGGCCGGATCGCGGGCGAGGCGGCAGTATAGTCGCTGCACAGGTGGGCAGGAAGGGGAATCCGGCCAAGGTCCGGCAGAGCGGGAGGCGCATCCCTTCGAGGGCGACCCCGCCGCGCGGGGCGACCGGATCGGCGGGGGGCTACTCGATCACGCGGGTCGTGGGCTCGAAGGACTCGACCAGCCAGACGCCGCCGCGGCGGACGAAGTGCACCCTCCAGGCTTCGCTCGCCCCGCGGTAGAAGGCCATCTCGTTGGCCGCCTCGCCCTCGCTGCCCGGAGCGGCGCGCCACGGCCCGCGGGCATCGCCCCAGCCGGCGCGGCGCGCGGCATCGACCAGCCCCGACTGCGCCACGCTGGCCGCGGCCGCGGCCTGATCGCCCGTGGCCAGCGCCTGGATCAGCCGGACGAAGGCGCCGTACGGCGAATCGACGACCTGGTCCCCGATCCGGGCGAAGCCCTGCGGTCTCCAGAGAAAACGGCGCAGGCGGTAGATGTGCGGGCACGTCGCGCACTCGTCGAAGCGCGGCGTCGGTTGCCACGTGCGCGTCGACACCACGATGCCGCTGTCGCCCGCGCTCTCGAAGCTGCCGGTGCCCACGCCGCCGAGCGAGTCGGGACCCAGCGTCTGAGCCAGCTCGAGCCGCGCGCCGGCCCGCCACGCCATGAGCAGCGGCTGCTGGCCGGCCCCGCCGCGGCGCGCGAACAGCACCGCGATCCCGGGCGCGGGCGGGGGCGAGGCCGCGACCGGGGGCGACGCCGCGGGCCGGGGCGATGTCGCGGCCGATCCGCTCCCGAGATCGCGCGTGGCGATCGCGACCAGGCTCAGATTCCTGCCCTCGATGGCCTGCGACGCGATCCGTCCGCCGGGACCCGCGCACCAGAAGACCCAGGGCCAGGAGCCCGCGGTCGGATCGCTGCGCGGGAAGAAGTTGACCGCGATCGCGCAGGGTGCGCTTGCCAGCTCCGCGCCGACGTCGAGCGAATCGAGGTAGGTGCGGACCCGCGGCTCCCAGGCCGCGTTCGGATCGAGCGCCGCGTTCGCGCGCAAGTCGTGGAGCACGAGATCGGCGGCGATGCGGGCCGCGTTCTCGCCGTCGTCCCCGCTCCAGCGATCCTGCATCGCCTGGACCTTACGCACGAGCGAGTCGTTGGGCACGACGAGCGACGTGTCGGCGGAAGCCGGGACGAACCGCGGCTTGCGCTGGCAGCCCGCCGCGCCCGCAACGAGCGCGCAGGCCAGCGTCGCGGCCACGAGAGAGGCGAGCGCCGCGGAGGCGCGCGGCCGCGACCGCATCATCGGCCTTTCGGGCGCGCCGGAACGCCCGGCTTCGTCGTCTTCCCGGCGGGCGGTCGCCGCGCGCCGTGTGCGGGCGGAACCGTCACCGAGGGGTACGTCGTCTTCGTGGGCTGGGGCTCGGCGAACCCCTCGATCACCCAGCGCGAGCCCAGCTTCGCGAACGAGACCTCGTAGCGCTTCACGCCGAACGGTCCCTGGAAACGGACGTGCAGCATCCGGGGCCAGGCCTGGTTGGCCTCGCGCGCCTCCACGGTCCAGGGGTTCTTCACCACGCGCTTGTTCCAGCCCGCCGCGATCGCCTGACGCACGCGGGCCGGATCGCGCACCAGCCGCTCGGCCTGCGTGAGCTTGCCGTCGATGAGCAGGCGCACGAAGTAGACGAGCGTGGCGTAGGGCGTGGGCAGCAGCCGCTCGTCCTCCAGCTCGAAGACCGGCTCCTCGCCCGCGCTCTCGACGTAGAGGCGTTCGGTGATGAGCTTCGGACAATCCATGCACTCGGTGAACAGCGAATCGGTCGGCGCGTGCGTCCAGGTCAGGATCTCGGGGATGCCGTCATCGTTGACGTCGACGAAAGCGGCCGTGCCGGGCTGGGCGAACGTCGGCAGGCTCTCCTCGTCCTGCTCGAGCTCCCAGGCGAGTCCGTTCGCGTGCATCCCGAGCAGCGTCATGTGCGGGAGCCCCTCACGGGTCTGGTCGACGACCGCCCATTCGTAGGGAGTGCCCCCCTTGTTCGAGCGCCACACGCGCATGCTCGGCCGGTGGCCGCCCCGGAAGACCACGCCCTGCATGCGCAGATCGTCCTCCCGGAACCAGTAGAGGAAGCCGACCGCATCCGCGTCGGGGCGCGACGGGTTGCGCGCGACGAGCAGGGCGAATCCCGGCCACGCGGGATCCTCCGCGGCCTCGGTCACGAGGCCGAGGCTGTCGATCGCCTGCTGGACGGCGCGCGCCTCGAGCAATCGGCCACGTCCGAACTGGCGCATGAGCCGGCGCCCGATCAGGCCGACCGCTTCGAACGCATGGTAGTTCTGATCGGTCACGCTGTCGCTCGTGCTCTGCGCGAACGTGGCCCGGGCGTAGTCCGTCCAGACCTTGATCGAGTCCACCGGACCCAGATGGACCACGGTCTGCGCCATGGCGGCCGCGGGAAGGGCCAGCAGCGCGAGGCCGAGCAACAGGATCGTGAGAAGTGCCCGGTTCCAGGCATGGCGCGCGAACATGTGGGCGGGAATGTACATCAGCCGTCCGCGGCTGACATCTGCGCCCCGGTGGCATCGGCCGCCCCGCGTTTTCTTGACGGGAACCTTGCTTGACACGCAAGCATTTACTTGCACAATCGGCCCGCTCAT
>DATKKO010000062.1:0-10959 GCA_035542955.1 Terriglobales bacterium | reverse complement strand
GCCTGCTGGCCCAGCGCCTCCCCGAACTGCGCGACCGGGTTGAACCGATCCGCCGGCGCTTTGGCCAGCGCGCGCTGGAGCGCGCTCGCCACCGCGGCGGGCACGGCCGGGCGCAGCTCGGTGACGGGCCGCGGCGTCACGTTCAGGTGCTGGTGGGTCAGGCTCTCGATCGTCGTCCCCGCGAAGGGAGGGACGCCGGTGAGCATCTCGTACAGCACGCAGCCGAGGCTGTAGAGGTCCGAGCGGCCGTCGAGGTCGCGGCCACCCGTCGCCTGCTCGGGGCTCATGTAGGCCGGGGTGCCCACCGCGATGCCGGTCTCGGTGAGTCGCTCCCCTGCCGCCGCCGCGGCCCGCGCCACACCGAAGTCCGCGACCACCGCGTGCCCGCTCTCGAGGAGGATGTTCTCGGGCTTGATGTCGCGGTGAACGACGCCGCAGCTGTGGGCGTAGCTCAGCGCGTCCGCGACCTCGCGGGCGACGCGCAGCGCGTCGTCGACGGGCAGCTGCTTCTCGCGGGCGAGTCGATCGCGCAGCGACTCCCCCTCGACGTAGGGCATGACGTAGAAGAGCAGCCCGTCCGCGACTCCCGAGTCGTGCAGCGGCAGGATGTGAGGATGCGTGAGCCGGGCCACCGTGGCGATCTCGCGCAGGAAACGATCCGGGCCCACGGCAGCCGCCAGCTCGGGATCGAGCACCTTGATGGCGACTCGGCGCGCGTGCTTGAGGTCCTCGGCGAGGAACACCGTGGCCATACCGCCGCGGCCGAGCTCGCGCTCGATCCGGTAGCGGCCGGTCAGGACGGATTGCAGGCGCTCGAGGGCTGCCGCCATGGCGAATGGCTCCCCGACCAGGGCGATGAGTCCACACCAGACCCTATCACATTCCCGGTCGTGGTCGACTCCGCGCCGCCGGTCAGAGCGTGCGGTTTCCCTCCAGCCGTCGCCGCGCGGCCGCGAGCCTCTCCGGATTCCCGATCTCGATCCAGTCGTCGTTCGCCAGCCGCCAGGGCTCGATCCTCCGCCCGGATCCGGCGAGCCGCAGATAGAGGTCCACGATCGGGAACACGCCCCGCTCCTCGATGAGATCGAGGATTGCGGGCGCGCACACCTGGATGCCGGCGAAGGCGAGAGCGCGCACCGCTCCTCGCGGCGGCCGAACCTCGCTGCGTTGCGCGCAGCCGCGATCCTCGCGACCGACGAGCCCGAGATCGTCGAAGAGCAGGTAGCGCGCGGTCTCGCGCTCGTTCACCGCGAGCATCGCGAGCGCGCCGGATCGCGCGTGCGCATCCACCAGCGCGCGGAGATCGGCCCGGCAGATCACGTCGACGTTGTGCAGGAGGAGCGGTCCGTCCCGGTGGAAGAGGTCGCGCGCGTGGAGCAGGCCGCCCCCGGTCTCGAGCGGCCCCCCGGGCTCGCGGCTGAGCACGATCTCCGCGCCGAGGTCGCGCTCCGCGAGGAAGCGCTCGATGCGGTCCGCGTGGTGGTGCACGTTCACCACGACCCGCCGGGCGCCGGCCCCGACCAGGCTCCGCGCCGTGCGCTCGAGCATGGTGAGTCCCGCGATCTCGATCAGGGCCTTGGGCGTGCGCTCGCCGAGCGCGCCGAGCCGCGAGCCGCGGCCGGCGGCGAAGATCATTCCGTCCAAGGCTGCTCGTCCGGCGCGGCGAGCGAGGGCTCGGCGGCGGCCGGGGGGGCGCCGTCGCTCGCCGTTTCGGCCGCGCCCGCGTCCCAGCGGGGCTCGGCCGCGTGGAGCACGCGCACGACGACGCCGCGATGGCTGGCCCGCACGTGGCGGGCCAGCCGCTCGGCGAAGTACACCGAGCGGTGCTGGCCGCCCGTGCAGCCGAACGCGACGCTCAGATCGGAGAACCGGCGCGCGAGGAAGTTCGCGATGTGCGCGTCCACCAGCGCGCGCGCGTGCTCCCAGAACGGCTCGGTCTCGGGCGCGGCCTCGAGGAAGCGCGCGACGCGCGGATCGCGGCCGGTCACGCCCGCGAACTCCTCGAGCCGCCCGGGATTCGGCAACGAGCGACAGTCGAACACGAACCCGCCGCCGTGCCCGCTCGCGTCGGCGGGCGGCCCGTCCCGGTAGCTGAAGCTCGCGATGTGCACGGCGAGCCCGGGGAGCGGCTCGAGCGGCCGGCGCGGGCCGGCCCACGCGTCGACGATGCGGGCGAACACCTCCTCCAGCTCCGGCAGCTCGACCGGCAGCCCGTCCTCGAGCAGCCCCGCCACGTTCCGGGCGGCGTAGGGCACGCTCTCCAGGAAGCGGGGCTTGCGCTCGAAGAAGCCGCGGTATCCGTAGGCGCCCATCGCCTGCATGATGCGGATCAGCACGTGGCCGCGCCAGGTCTCGAGAAAGCGCGGGGGCTCGACCCCGGCGTGCCGCGCGAGCGCGGTGAGATAGCGCTCGAGCAGCCGCGAGCGCACGTCCTCCGGGATGTCCGCCTTGGCGTCGTAGAGGAGCGAGGCGACGTCGTACTGCGCGGGGCCGCGCCGGCCGCCCTGGTAGTCGATGAACCACGGCTCGCCGCCGCGCAGCAGGATGTTCCGGGACTGGAGGTCGCGGTAGAGGAAGTAGCCCGCGTCCGCGGCGAGCAGGTGCTCGATCAGGCGTTCGAAGTCGTTTTCGAGGCGCTGCTCGTTGAAGGGAATGTGCGCGAGCTTGAGGAAGTGGTACTTGAAGTAGTTGAGGTCCCACAGCATCGACTGGCGGTCGAACGCCGCGCGGGGATAGGCGACGCGGAAGTCGATGGTCCGTCCGCCTTCGACTTGGAAGCGCGGCACCAGATCGATCACGCGCTCGTACGCCTCGACCAGCACCGGCGGGAACGGACCGGCCCCGGCGTCCCGCGCCATCGTGATGGCGCGGAACAACGTCATGTCGCCGAGATCCTCCTCGAGCCAGATGCCGAGTCCCTCCTGGTCCGCGTAGATCTCGGGCACCGGCAGGCCGAGCTCGTGAAAGGCGCGCGAGAACGAGAGGACCGCGCGGTTCTCGTCGGGATCGGGGCCGTGCGCCCCGATCACCGAGGCCGGGGAATCGCCGGCGAGCCGGTAGTAGGTGCGTTGCGAGCCGTCCGAGACGAGCCGCGTGGCGGCGCTCGGGAGCTTGCCGAAGGTGTCGCGATAGAGGGAGACGATCGCCGCCTGCATGCCACGGAGGATACCCGAGGCGCGGCGCCCCGCGTAGTGGTTCCTGGACGCGTCAGTGTGCGAGCCGGTCGAGGATCGCGCGGGCGAGGGCGGCCTGCCCGACGTCCGCGTCCAGCCGCACGGACTCCATCTGGTGCCGGAACCATGTGCGCTGGCGTTTCGCGAGCCGGCGCGTGCGCAGGGTCGTGTGCGTCTCGGCCTCGTCGCGCGCGAGCCGTCCGGCGAGCAGATCGAGCGCCTCGTCATAGCCCACCGCCCGCAGGTCCCGCAGCGCGCGCCCGTGGCCCGACGCGACCAGCGCGCGTGTCTCCTCGATCAGCCCGGAGTCGAACATCCAGCGCGTGCGCCGGGCGATCCGCTGATCGAGCGCGCCCGTGTCGAGAGTGAGCTCGAACGTGCGCCACTCCCCCGCCACCGCCGGCGTGCCCGCGCGATCATGCCACCAAGACAGCGCTCGTCCGCTCGCTGCGTGGACCTCGAGCGCGCGCGTGATGCGCTGGCGATCGCGCGGGCTCAGACGGGCCGCGGTCGCCGGATCGACCTTCGCCAGCGACGCGTGGAGCGACTCGGGTCCCTCCCGCTCGAGCCGCTCGCGCAGGCGCGCGCGCAGCGCCGCGTCGTGCGGCGGCTCGCCGGAGAGGCCGTCGCGGGCTGCGCGCAGCCAGAGCCCCGAGCCGCCGACGAGCAGCGGCACGGCGCCGCGCTCGTGGATCGCCGCGCAGCGGGCCGCGGCCGCGCGCGCGTACCATCCCGCGCTCGGTCGCTCGCCGAGCCCGAGCGCGTCGAACAGATGGTGCGGCCGCCCGGCGCGCTGCGCCGGGTCGGGCTTGCCCGTGCCGATCTCGAGCTCGCGGAACACCTGCCGCGAATCGGCGCACACGACCTCGCCGTCGAGCGCGCCGGCCACGATCTCCGCGACCGCGGTCTTCCCGGTGGCGGTCGCGCCCACGATCGCGACGACGAGGGGCGTGCTCATGGAGCCCGGCGGGTCACGCGCGCCCGAAGCGGCGGTGCAGCTCGTCGAGGTCGAGCCGCACGTAGGTCACCCGGCCGTGCGGGTCCCCGTGCGGGCGCGAGGTGGCGAACAGGCGGTCGACGAGCGCACGCATCTCCTGCTGATCGAGCCGCTCGCCGGCCCGGGTCGCGGCGTGGCACGCCCACGAGGCCGCGAGGCGGTGGGCCACGTCCTCGGCCGGCGTGCGCCCGGTGCTGTCGTTCATGCCATCGAGCACGTCCTGCAGGAGCTGGCCGGGACGCTCGTGGCGCAGCCCCGAGGGCACGCCCTGGACCACGACCGTGGGCGGACCGAGCAGCGACAGGTCCCAGCCGAGCTGCCGGAGCTGCGGACCCAGCTCGAGCAGCAGCTCGAACTGATCGTTGGTCAGATCGACCAGCGTGGGGAACAGGAGCTGCTGCGACGTGCCGCGCTCGCCTTCGAGCCGCGCGAGCGCCTCCTCGTACAGGATGCGCTCGTGGGCCGCGTGCTGGTCCACGATCACGAGCCCGCCGCGCACCGCGGCGAGGATGTACGTGTCGTGCAGCTGCCAGAGCTGCGGCTCGGGCGCGGTCGCGGACGGCACGATGGACGCGGCGGCCGCGGGCGGCGCCGCGATCGGGTCGAACCCGAGCCGGGTCTGCTCGGAAGGACCCTCGCGCACGCGATCGCTCCACGCCGGATACGCGGTCGCGGACGCCGGCGCCCCGCCGGGGACCACGGTGAACGGGGGGGCGATCCCCGCGAGCGGCCTCGCACAGGCCGACGTCACGAACGCGAAGACGCGCTCCTCGTCCGCGAAGCGGATCTCGCGCTTCGTGGGATGCACGTTCACGTCGAGACGCGCGGGCGCCACGCGCAGCCAGAGCACGGCCGCCGGGAAGCGTCCGGACGGCAGCAGATTGCCGTAGGCCTGGCGCAGCGCGGCGCCGAGCATCGGGCTCTGGATCCAGCGCCGGTTGACGAGGAAGATCTGCCCCTCGCGCGTGGCGCGCGCGTGCTCGGGCAATCCGAGCAGCGCCTCGACCGCGAGGTCCTCGCGCCCCGCCTCCACCTCGAGCAGCTGCGTCGCATGACGCGCGCCCCACAGCGCGGCGGCGCGGTCGCGGCGCGCCGCGAGCGAGTCGCCCGCGACCGCCGGCCACTGCAAGCGCTCTTTGCCGTCGACCACGAGGCGGATGCTCACGGCCGGGTAGGCCAGCGCGTACGCCTCGAGCAGCCGCAGCGCCGCGCGCAGCTCGCCGGCCGGCGAGGCGAGGAACTTGCGCCGCGCCGGCGTGTTGAAGAACAGATCGGCGACCTGGACCGTGGTCCCGGGCGCGCGGGATCCCTTGCCCTCGCGGAGCCGGGCGCCGCCTTCCACCGCGAGGAAGGCCGCGTTCGCCGTGCCGGCCGGACGGCTCCTGATCTCGAGCCGGCTCACCGCCGCGATCGAGGGCAGCGCCTCGCCGCGGAACCCGAGCGAGTCCAGGCGGTCGAGATCCTCGAGAGCATCGAGCTTGCTCGTGGCGTGGCGCTCGAGGGCGAGCGCGAGCTCGTCCGCCGGGATGCCGACGCCGTCGTCCGCCACCGAGAAGAGGCGATCGAGGGCGCGCTCGACCCGCACCTCGATCGAGCGCGCGCCCGCGTCGAGCGCGTTCTCGAGAAGCTCCTTCAGGGCCGACAGCGGCCGCTCGATGACCTCCCCGGCGGCGATGCGCGAGGCCGTCTCAGGTGACAATCGCCGGATGGGATGGTGCATGAGGTCTCCGGGCCGGAACGGAGCTTTACCCGAGCGCGCGAAGTCCGGTCAAGGCGAGGTTGTGGAGAACCGGTCCGCCGGGGTGGAACGGAGGAGCTAGGCGGGGAGCCAGCTCGTCACGGTCGCGTGGAACCGCTCGCTGTCGGCCGCAGTCGTGAGGCCGGTCCGATGCTCGACGACCTCGGGCGTCCCCGGCGGACCGCCGCTCTCGCGCCAGGCCGCGTCCCACAGCTCCGTGATCCGGCGCCGCACCGGCGCGAACGCGTCCGGGGTGCAGGCCGTGAGGAGCAGCACGATGCGCGGCTCCGGGCGGCACAGCCGGTCCGTGTCGCGCAGCTGCTCCGGCAGCCGCTCGCAGAAGATCCCGAGCGCCGTGCCGCGGTCCGGCAGATCGAAGCGGTGCACCGCGAACGAGAGCCCGTCGCGGCGGTTCCGCTCGATCGCGAGCGAGACGGCGGAGCGGAAGCCCGGCACGTCGAGCCAGCCGTGATGGTCCTCCGGGATCAGCGGGAACGCGGGGCCTGCCTGCTCGCGATCGCGCCGGTCCCACGCCTCGCGCAACTCGTCCACGGTGCGCTGCCAGGTGGTCCAGCCCGAGGCGGGATCGATGCCGGCCGCCGCGAGCACGCCGCGGCTGCGCGTGGTGCGGAACGGCCAGGCGCCCCAGGCCTTCCCCTCCTGCGGGCCGGTGAGCCGGCTCACGACCTGCGCGGTCTCGAGCCTCATCGCGAGCTCGATCAGGCCCTGGAGCAGCGGATCCTCGCCGCCGACGCGCGCGAGCAGCTCGACCTCGTTCGGGTGACCGGCCCGCAGCTCCGCGCTCTTCGCCCCCGTGCCGCTGACCAGATCGGCCAGCGCGCGCTCGAGGCCGCTGCGATCCTCCGACGACGGGAACTCGTCGAGGCTCGGGATGCGCAATTCGGTGCGTCCCACGGGCACGACCGGCGGCGGAGCGGTGGGCGCATCGGCGCCCACGTCCGGCAGCGCGTGCTCGGCCAGCGCGTCGAAGTCGGCGCCCCCGAGCGCGTTCTCGAGCGCCGCGGCGTGGAGCGCGAGCGGGGCCTCGACCGCCGGCACCTGCGCATCCTCGAGCTCGCCGCCGCGCAGCAGGCTGTCCGGCGAGACGCACGGAGTGCCGAGGGCGAGCAGCAGGCCCTCGATCTGCGTGCGGCGCGCGCTGCGCTCGCTCACCAGGGCGAGATCGAAGATCTCGCGGGTCAGGTCCGCGAGGTCGGTGGTGTGCGGCAGCTCGCACAGCTCGGCGAGCGCCACTCCGGGATCGTCGGGCCGCTCGCCCGCGACGAGCCGGACCGAGATCCCCGGGCGCGCGAGCAGCTCGGGCAACGTGTCCGCGTCGCGCCAGTCGAAGTCGACGAGCACGACGCGCATGGGTCGCGGATCGTTGAGCGGGGTCGCGGGCATGGTCGATGGAGCCGCGGATAGGGCGGCCGCCGACGCGGTTGCACGGACCATACCACGATCATCCGCGCACGGAGCGGCCGTCCATGGCGGCTCCCGCTGCCGGACGGGAGCACCCGCCGGGCTCCGGGGATTGCGGAATGCCCGGCGGGCATGCGTTCTGAACGACGGCCCGCGTCGGGGCGCCCGGGTCAGGGCCCGGACGGCGGTTGCGGGAGCTGCACCTCGCGCAGCTTGCGGTCGAGGATGCGGACCGGATAGCGCTTCTTCAGACCGTCGAAGTAGCCGACCAGCGACCGCTCGAGCTCGATGCGCGCGTCGTTCTCGGCGCGCGTGGTCACGGCGCTCGCCGAGGGCGCGTGCAGCTCCTTCAGGCGGAGTCGCACGACCCCGGCGGGCAACTCGATCCAGTCGCTGAGCTGTCCCGGGCGCAGGCCGTCGTCCCCCCGGTCACCGAAGACCACCGTGTCGATCCGCCCGGCCGTGCCGACGCCCACGAGGCGCTGGCCGGGTCCGTAGTCGTCGGCGTGGCCGAGCCCACCCCACGCGACGCCGATCGAATCCAACGACCATCCTTCCCGCAGCAGCGAATCCAGCTCGGCCTGCTTCGCGCCGAGCGCGCGCCGTCCCGCGTCGCGCCGGTAGGAGTCGAGCGCCTGGTCGCGCGCCTCGTCCCACGTGGGAGGACGCGGCGGCGAGAGGCTGTCCACCCACGTGATCGCGTAGCCCATGCCGGGGAACTTCTGGATGCCGGGAAAGACCTGCCCCGGCTTCAGCGTCTCGAGCCGTCGGTAGTACGGCCGCAGATCGTCGGCGCCGACCTCCGTCTTGCCGGTCGTGTGAGCGTACGTGATCACTCGGATCTTCCGGCGCTCCGCCGCCGCCCGCAGCTGCGCCGGCGTCTTGAGCGTGCGCCACAGGCTGTCCGCGGTCCCGCGCGCGAGCGAATCCGCCTTCTCCTGGGCCGCGTCCGAGCTGGCATTCGAGTACACCTCGTTCAGCGGGTTCGTGACCATCGGGTCGTAGCTGTAGACCTTGATGATGTGGTAGCCGACCTGGGTGCGCACCGGCGTCTGGCTCAGGTCCCCGGGCCGCATCGCGAACGCCGCGTGCTCGAACTCGGGGAGCATCGTGCCCCGTCCGAAGACGCCGAGATCGCCGCCCTCCACCTTGGTCGCCGGGTCGTCGGTGGTCTTCTCCGCCACGGCCGCGAAGTCGTCTCCGTCGCGCAGCCGCGCGAGGATGCTGTCCGCGCGCGCGCGCGCCTCCTTGTCGGCCTCCGCCGTCGCGTCGCGCGGGCTGATCAGGATGTGCCGCGCACCGACCAGCTCGGGCGCGGAGTACCTGTCGAGGTGCTCGCGGTAGTACCGCTCGACCTCCTCCCGGGTGAGCGGCACGTCGAGGAGCTGGGGCGGCGTGACGATCGCGCGCTCGTAGTGGATGACGTCCCCGCCCGCGAACGCCTGGGGATTCGCATCGAACAGCCGGCGAGCGCCCTCAAGGTCCTCCTCGTCCCGCCGCGCCTGCAGGCGCCGCATCAGCGCCGGCCGGGCCTGGGCGAAATCGGGGGCCCAGTCGGGGACGCGCTCGGCGACCTGGAACGCCACCCAGCCGCGATCGGTCCGCGCCATCCCCGCGCCGAGCGCTCCCCCCCGCGCCGCCAGCGTGTCGCCCAGCAGGCGCCCGATGCCGCCGGAATCCGCCGCGGCCCCCGGCACCACCGGCCCCACCTCCCGCACCTCGAGCCTGCGCTCGAGCGCGGCGTCGCGCCGGCCGCGGCCCCAGCTCGCGCGCAGCTCGTCGGCCGCGAGGCGCGAGAGCTCGAAACGCCGCTCGATCGACCATCGCCGCCGCACGTCGTCACGCACCTCGTCCAGGCTCTTCACCGCCACGCCGCCCTCCTTGCTGCTGAAGGAGGAGTAGTCGGCGAGGTGCGAGCGGTAGAAGCGCTCGAGATCCGCGCTCGGGGGCGCGGGGGGCGCGAGCCGCGCGGTGTCCGCGATCCCGTAGCGCAGGCGATAGGCGGTCGTCTTCAGGCTGTCCCGCACCGCGTCGTACATCGCGTGCAGCTCGCGGTCCTCGAATGTCTGCCGCCGTTCGTTGCGCAGCCTCATGCGGATCTCGGGGGCGACCTCGCGGAACGCGGCGAGGTGCGCCGGCTCGTTGCGGTCCACGCGCACCACGAGCCAGCCGGTCGTGGAGGGCACGGCCTCCGGGAGCAGCGAGCTGTCGCGCGCCGAGAACACTGCGGCCGTGATTCGCGCATCTCCCTTCCAGTACGCAGGGAAGTTCCCCGGCACCACGACCTGCCCGCCGCGCGGCCCGCCCTGCGAACCCGAGGCCGCCTCCAGCTCCGATCCCCCGCGGACCGCGGCCAGGATGCTGTCCGCGCGCTGCTTCATGCGCGAGTTCCATGCCTTGACCGCAGCCGGGATCGCGCCCTCCGAATCCGAGAGCGCGGGCTGATCGACGAACACGACCGACAGGATCGCGCGCTGCGGGCGCTCGAACTCCGCCGCGTGGTCCCGGTAGTAGCCGTGGATCTCGCTCTCGCGGGGCTCGGGAGTCGCGCCGTCGAAGTCGGCGCGGCGCAGGCCCATGTAGTCGACCGAGGCCCGCATCAGGGCGCGCCGCGCGCGGGCGCGCAGCACGGACTCCGCGGGACCCTTCTGGCGCTGCAGCTGCTCCATGAGGCGGCGCCCGCCGAGGCTCAGCCGCAGCTGCTGGATCGCGTTCTGGACCACGATCGGGTTCTGCATCCGGAACTGGTTGTAGCGCGTGGAATCGAACACGCCGTTCACCTGGAAGAACGGATCGTGGCGCAGCTCGGCCTCGGCCTCCTTCTCGGTCGCGACCAGGTTCCGCCGCTGCGCCTCGAGCACGAGGAGATCGCGGCGGATCAGGCCTTCGAGGATCTGACGCCGCACGACGACCATGATCTCGGGCGGCAGCGAGGCGCCCGACTGGCTCTTGTACTGGCTCACGGCCTGGTCGGTGCGCTGATCGAGCTCGATCTGGGCGACCCGCAGCGGGCCGATCGTCGCGACCGCGGCCGGCGGCGTGGGCGCCTGAGGTGCGGCGCCCGCGCGGCGCGCGGGCGGAGGCGTCTGCGCGGCGGCCAGCCACGCCGTGGCCGCGATCATCGCGAGGCTCACCACCGCGCTCCGCCACTTGAACTCGCTCATCCGGAATCCTCCCTTCGCGGCCTCGCCGCCTTGACGCTCATCCGCTCGTTTCACTAGCGTGCCCGCCCGATGTGGAATCTCGATCGCGCCGCCGCGGTACCGCTCTGGCGGCCAGCTCCCGCCGGGATCTCGTCTGTCCGGGCCTTCACGACCCGGCGGGGTGGCGTCAGCGAACCACCCTGGGAGAGCCTCGATCTCGGGCTCTCCACCGGCGACCGGCCCGAGGCCGTCCGCGAGAACCGGCGCCGCGTGCTCGCGAGTCTGGGCCTGGACGGTGGCAGGCTGGTCACGGCCGGGCAGGTCCACGGAGCGGCCGTTCGCTGCGTCTCGGAGCCCGGCCATCAGCCCGGATGCGACGCGCTCATGAGCCTGACTCCCGATCTCGCGCTGGCGATCTCGACGGCCGATTGCATGAGCCTCCTGTTCACCGCTCCCGGCGCGGTCGCCGCGGCTCACGCCGGCTGG
>DATKKO010000061.1:0-4512 GCA_035542955.1 Terriglobales bacterium | reverse complement strand
CGGGGGCGGCTCAGCTCGAGCCGCTCTCCGGCGGCGCGGAGGCCGCGGCGATGCTCGCGCGACCCAACCGTGCGATCACCGCGATCCCCGCGGCGGGCCCGAGTGCGAGCACCGGGAACGCCCAGCGCCAGCCGTAGACTTGAGCGAGCTGCGGCACGAGCTGGATGGTCGCCATCGTGAGCAGGAAGCCGAGCGAGGTCTGGAGCGTGAGCGCGGTGCCGACCGCGTGGCGGGGCGCGACGTCGGCCACGAGCGCGCTGAACTGCGCGGAGTCGGCGACCACGAAGAAGCCCCAGAGCCAGACGAGCGGCGCGAGCAGCCGGAAGTCCGTGCCGAAGAAGAGCCCGATGCCGAGCGAGCACGCGCCGCTCGCCGCCATCGCCCACGCGGCGACGCGCGCGGACCCGTGCGTGCGCGCGGCCCAGCCGCCCCACACGCAGCCCAGCCCTCCCGCGGCGAGCGCGCCGAAGCTGGCGAGATCGGCGGCCGCGCCCGCGTGCGCGCCGCGCGAGGCGCCGAGGCTCGCGGCGAGGAACGCGGGCACCCAGGTCCACATCGCGTACAGCTCCCACATGTGGCCGAGATAGCCGTAGCCCGCGAGACGCGTGGGGCGGTCACGCACGACCTGCGCGACCAGCGTCCAGTCGAAGGCCCGCCGCTCGAAGGGGAAAGGGCCGTCGCGGTAGAGCGCGGCGACGAGCAGCGCGGCCGCGAGCCCCGCGGCGCTCGCGGTGAGCGTGACCGCGGCGAGCCGCGCGCCGCCCGCGGCGTGCACGGCGTAGGGCAGGGCCTTGCCGACGCAGAGCGCGCCGACCACGATGCCGATGGCGAGGCCGCGCGAGGAGCGGAACCAGGTCGCCGCCATCTTCATCGCGGACGGATAGACGCCGGCGAGGAAGAAGCCGGTGAAGAACCGAGTGAGCAGCGCCCACGCGTAGCCCGGCACGAGGAGCAGCGCGAGATTGGCGGCGCTCCCCAGCAGCGCGCAGCCGGCGAAGTAGGCGCGCGCGGGCCAGAGGTCGGCGAGATTGAGGAACGCGGCGGTCGCGGTGCCGGCCACGAAGCCGAGCGGCACGATCGCCGTGAGCCAGCCCACTTGCGAGGTGTCGAGGCCCCAGCGCGATCGCAGCTCGGGCGCGGCCGCGTTCGCGGTGAACCACAGCGACATGCCGAGCAGCTCGGCCGTCGCGAGCACGGCCAGCATGCGCCAGCGATGTGGGATCGCCACGTTCCGCGCGTCTGACACGATCGCACTGTACACCGCCCGCCGCGGCGACGCGCGTGAGGCGGGCGGTCGCACGCGCTGAGGGTCGCGAGCGTTCTCGCATGATTTGACCGCGCTCGAAACGAGTTGCTAGCGTCCGCGCCTCCCGCGGAGGCTGCCACGATGCGACCTGCGTTGTTCGAGGGATCGACCTTCTATTGCGGCATCGTGCCGGTGCTGCTCGTCGCGCTCGCGATGGCTTCGCGAAGTCGGGCGGCGCAGCCGACCGATCACCACGTGGCGCAGCCGGAGCGCCCCACGGTGGCGACGCACGCCCACACGGTGGCGCCGGGCTGGGTCGAGATCGAGGCGGGCATCGAGAGGGATGAGCACGAGGACCGCTCGATCGGCCTCGCCTCGCCGCTCGAGACCAAGATCGGTCTCACGCCGCACGCGCAGCTCAGCCTCAACACGCCGTGGCAGCGCAGGGAGTCCGGTCCCCCATCGGGCGCGGGGCCGGGTGACATCTCGGTCGGCGTGAAATGGAGACTGCTGGACGATGCGCCGCTGCTGGGCGACTTCGCTCTGCTTCCCACGCTCAAGCTGCCCTCGGGATCCGCCGCGCGCGGAACCGGCACGGGCACGACCGACGGCTCGCTTACCGTGATCTCGAGCCACGAGGTGGGCCGCGTCGCGCTCGACCTGAACGCGGGCTTCACGCGGCACAGCCGCTCCACCCACTCCACGGCCCGGGATGCGACGCTGTGGACCGTGTCCACGGGCACGACGCTCACGGAGAGCGTCGCGTGGGCGCTGGAGCTCTTCGGGCTTCCGGGCACGAGCGGATCCGCGGGCGAGCGCCCGATCGCCGCACTTCTCGCGGGTCCCACCTTCACGCCCCGGCGCTGGCTGGAGCTGGACGCGGGCCTGATCGTGCCGATCTCCGGGCCGCAGCCGCACGCGCTCTACGCCGGCTTCGTGTGGAACATCGGCCGGCTCTGATCGCGCGCGAGCCCTGATCCTGCGCGTCGCGGTCGGCCGTTGGGCGAATCTCCCCACGCTTCACGAGAGCGTCGTCGACCACGGGCGAGCGATGCCCGTTCCCCGGCGGGCCGGCTCTCACCGAGCCTTTTCGGTTGCGCCGAAAGCCTGTGCGGGCGAGAATGCGGACCTCGGGGCGCGCTATTCCTCCGCCCCGGAAGGAGGCCGCCACCCAGAACGACACCCCTGCTAGCCCCCGTCCTCGTTTCCACGGATCCACCCCTCAGGTCCACCACCCGCTGTGGTTCGAGGAGAACATCATGAGAGGTCCCCTGCTCCGGTTTCACCTCGCCGGAATCGCCCTCACGCTGCTCGTGCTGGGCTGTTCCCGGCATCCGTCGACTCTGCTCGCTCCTCGTGAGCCATCCGGGAGCGCGACCTTCGCTCCCGGAGCGAGAAGCACCGAGGGCGAGTACATCGTCGTGCTCAAGAGAACGGTCCCCGACGCGGACCGGGTCATCGGCGATCTCGTGATGCGTCACGCGGCGCAACCGCGCTTCCGCTATCGTCACGCGCTCGCCGGCTTCGCCGGCCACCTCACGCCGGGCGCTGTCCTCGCGCTGCGCAGCGATCCGCGGGTGGCCTACGTGGAGCGCGACCAAGTCGCGCGCGTTGCGGGGATCGATACCGATCCGCTCTCGTGGGGACTGGACCGGATCGACCAGAGGTACCTGCCTCTCGATCAGTCCTACTCCTGGGAGAAGACCGGCGCGGGCGTGGACGCGTACGTGCTCGACACCGGCATCCGCACCGCTCACGTGGACTTCGGCGGGCGCGCCAGCGCGGGCGCCGACCTGGTCACGGCGGGCGGCTCGGCCGAGGACGGCAACGGTCACGGCACGGCGGTCGCGGGCACGCTGGGAGGCACGCGCATGGGCGTGGCGAAGGGCGTGCACCTGATCGCGGTGCGCGTGCTCGACAACGACGGCGCGGGGTTCTATTCGCAAGTGCTGGCCGGGATCGACTGGATGATCGCCGACCACACCACCCGGCCGGCGGTCGCCAACATGTCCTTCATCGGATCGCCATCGGCGGCGCTCGACGACGGCGTGCGGCGCGCCATCGCGGACGGAATCGTCTGCTGCGTGGCCGCGGGCAACTCGGCGTCCGACGCGTCCGCGTTCTCGCCCGCCGACGTGACGGAGGCGATCACCGTGGGCGCCACCGTGGGCACGGACGCGCTGTGGGAGGGCTCGAACTTCGGGGAGGTTGTGGACCTCGTCGCTCCGGGCGCGAACATCTCGTCGGACTGGTTCAGCTCGAACACGGCGATCGCCATGCTCTCGGGGACCTCGATGGCCACGCCGCACGTGGCGGGAGCCGCGGCGCTCCTGCTGGAGGCCAACCCGACCGTGCCGCCGTCGGCGATTGCGGATGCGCTCGCCTCGCTGGCCACGGTGAACGTGGTCGGGAACCTGCCCGCGGGCACTCCGAACCGCCTCCTCTACTCGGTCGCGGCGAAGATCAACATGCCGACGCCGCCGGACGCGCCGGTGTTGAGCGCTCCCGCGAACGGGGCCGTGGGCATCGCGATCGCGCCCACGCTGCTGTGGTGCCCTTCCGCCGGGGCGACCTCGTATCGCGTGCAGCTCTCCCCGCGAGCCGACTTCGCGACCACGGTGCTCGACCAACAGGGGCTCACGGTCACCTCGACGGGCGCGACGGGCCTGGCGGGGAGCACCCCCTATTACTGGCGCGTGTGCGCGACGGGGCCGGGCGGGACCGGGCCATGGTCCGCGGTGTGGAGCTTCACCACCCTGGTGCTCCCGACCAGTCCTCCGAATGCGCCGACGCTCTATTTCCCCCGCAACGGCGCGACGAAGGTGTCGGTGAATCCCACCGTGCAGTGGAACGCCGCCGCCTCGGCCACGAGTTATCGGCTCCAGATCTCGACCTCGTCCTCGTTCGCCGCCCCGATCGTGGACCGGTCGGGGATCACCGCGACGTCGGCCGCGGTGACGGGCCTCGCAGCCGGCACGCTCTACTACTGGCGCGTCTCGGCCGCGAACGCGGCGGGCGCGAGCCCGTGGTCCACGGCGTGGAGCTTCACGACCACGACCCCGCCGAGCCCGCCCGCGCCGCCGGTGCTCTCCTCGCCACGGAACGGCGCGACGTCGGTCTCGAGGTCGCCGACGCTGCAGTGGCTCGCTTCGACGGGCGCGACCAGCTACCGTCTGCAGGTCTCGACCGATCCGTCCTTCGCCACGCTCGTGGCCGACCAGTCTACGACCGGCACCTCGGCGGGCCTGAGCGGTCTGGCGGCGACG
>DATKKO010000060.1:0-4531 GCA_035542955.1 Terriglobales bacterium | reverse complement strand
GCAGACGACTCCGCCGTCGACGATGACGGATACCACGAGCATGACCCAGGACACGACGATGCACGCCGAGAGCACGGCGGTGAAGTAATCGCTGCGCATCGGCATCCTGGTACGCCTAGCGGGAGGGGGGGAGAGGTCGTCCTCCCCTCCCGGCAGTTTCCCGGCAGCCCTCCGGCGACGGCCGCCCCCACCGCCTTCGTCCGCCTCGCGTTCCTCGTGAGGGATCCCGTCCCGGCGCCCGGTTCGGCTGAGCCCGGCCTGCTCGCGCAGGCGCCCGCAACCCCATTCAGGCGGCCTGCGTAGAAGGAGGCAGTTGAGGAGGGCCGAACGTGAGAATTCCAATCCTGCTGCTGGTCGCGATCCTGGTCTGCCCGCTTCCCTTGCGCGCGTCCGCCGCGCGTACCACCCTGCGCGAGCAGAGCCAGCTCACGGTGGAGGCCCGGGGTCTCCAGGGCGTCGTCGTCCAGAACCCCCGGGGCTGGGTCGAGATCCACCCGAGCGCCGATGGCCGCATCCACGTGTCCGCGCTCAAGCTCTCCACCGCCTCCGAGACTTCGCGGGCGGAGCGCTTCGCGCGCCTGACGAAGGTCGAGACCGAGACGCGGGGCGCGAGCTTCATCGTTCGCGTGCTCTATCCGCAGAACCAGACGATCCGGGTCGACTTCTGGCGCTTCCTCGAGGGCGAGTTCGACCTGCCGCGGGTCGAGGTCCGGCTGTCGCTCGACGTGCCGCCGGGGATGGCCGTCGAGCTCGGCGCGGCGAGCGGAGATCTCAAGACCTTCGACCTGCGCGGCCCGCAATCGCTCCGGACTGTGAGCGGCGAGATCGAGGTGCGGAACGCGTCCGGTCCGGTCTCGGTCGTCTCGACCAGCGGCGACGTGGTGGGCTCCGATCTGGCCCGCGCGCGCCTGCACAGCGTGAGCGGGGACGTGTCGCTCGACGGTGTGCGCGGTCCACTCCAGATCGAGACCACGAGCGGCGACATCGACGTGCGCGGAGCGGCCGACAGCCTCGAGTTCTCCACCTCGAGCGGCGATGTGCGCGTCGACGCCGCGCCGCGCGGGATCCGCGTGGGCACGACCAGCGGGGACATCCAGATCGACGGCGCCGCCGCGGGCATCGTGCGTCTGCATACGATCTCCGGCGAGGTCCACGCCGGGCTCGAGCGCGGCTTCCGCGGCGTGGACATCCGCACGATCTCCGGTGACATCGAGCTGCGGGTTCCCGACGGCCTCGGTTGCGACATGACGCTCACGACGCAGAGCGGCAGCCTCGAGAATTCCATGCCGCTCCAGGTCCGCACGGCCTCGCACCACCGGATGGTCGGCGCGATCGCCGGCGGTGGACCCCCGGTGGTCCTTCAGAGCTCCTCGGGTGACATCGCCGTGACCGGCGGAGGGAGGTGACCATGCGACGACTGGCCTTGCTGATCCTGCTCAGCGGTCTGACCGCGTCTCTCGTGGGTCTGACCCTCTACACCTGCGCCCGCCCCGCCGCGGTGACGCGGCTCGCCCTGTCCCTGGCCGACGCGGTCGGTCCACGGCGCGCGGCCGCGCAGGAGATGAAGTTCCAGCCCGTGCCGGCCGAGAGCTCGACCGCGCTCGATCGCTCTCACGCCCGCCGGGAGCGGCGGACCGAAGCGGCTCCGCCCGTGGCGCCTCCGCCGCCTCCGGAGCCGACCGAGCCGCCGGAGAGCCCCGAGACCCAGGCGCCGGTCAACCGCGTCGGCGACATCACGCGGATCGGGAGCGACATCCACATCGAGAAGGACGAGGCGGTGCAGGGCACCGTGGTCGCCGTGGGCGGCGACGTGACCGTGGACGGGACCGTCCACGGCGACGTGGTCGCCGCGGGAGGCAGCGTGTTCCTCAACGCCTCGGCGCGCGTGGAAGGCGACGTGGCCTGCATCGGGGGCGAGCTGCACGAGGAGCCCGGCTCGTACGTGAGCGGGGAGAAGGTGACGGTCGGCGGCTGGGGAACCCGGAGCGCCGCCAATCGGATCCTGCGCCGTCATCGCCTGCTCGGGCTCGGAGGGTACGGCCGGGAGGGCTGGAGCTCGCTCATGGTGCTCGGCTCCTTCCTCTGGTATCTCGTGGCGATCGCGCTCACCGCGCTCATCGCGTGGCTCTTCCACGGCCGGATCACGGCCGGCGCCCAGGTGATGAAGCGCCAGCCGGGCCTGTCGCTGGGGATCGGCGCGCTGGTGCACGCGCTCTTCATCCCCTCGATCATCGCGCTGGCGATCGTGATGGTGATCCTGTGCATCACCATCATCGGGATTCCGCTCGCGCTCGCCGCCCTGTTTGGCTACGTTCTGTTCTTCGTGGCCTTCTGGCTCTTCGGTCTGGTTGTGGGGGCCACGGTGCTCGGAGAGCGGATCCTCTCCCGGCGCGGTTCGCCGCCGTCCGTGTGGCAGTCCGCGCTGGCGGGTGTCCTGCTGGTGGGGGGCGTCAAGTTCCTGGGGCGGGTCCTCGAGGCGCTGGGCGTGATGGGCATCGACGCGATCGGCAAGCTGCTGGTCGTGCTGGCGCTGCTCACGACCATCGTCCTCGGCACCATCGGCGGAGGAGCATGGCTCAAATGGGAGTTCGAGGCCGGACTGCTCGGCCGCTGGCGCGGCCGGCGCGGCGGCGCGGCGGGAACGGCGGTCGGGACGCCGTCCCCGTACGGTCCGCCGCCCGCGTCGCCCTACGGTCCTCCCGCGCCCCCGAGCGCGCCGGCGCCGGCTTCGCAGGCCGGGGTTCCGCCCGACCCGCCCGCACCCACGCCGTCCTGAGCGTGCCTCGTCGCGCGAGCGCCGGCACGGGAGTCCGCTCCCGGCCGGCGCTTACGCGTGAAGGGGCGCGCTCGTGAGCGCGTGGCTGGTCGCGAGATTCGTCGGTTCCCTCTTTCTCGACGGCGCGACCTTCTCGATATGGACCACGCTGATCCTGCTCCACTACTCGACAGAACTCCCGCCATGGTTCGTCGCGCTCGTGGGCAGCGTGGCGAGCGGGCTGGGCAGTGTCCTGCAATTCGTGCTGCTGCGCTGGGTGCTCGGCGCGCGGCAGCCCTGGATGCGCCGCTTCGCGCCGAGCCGCGAGCGGCTCGCGGCCGCGCTCGCGCGCTATCCGTCGGCGTCATTTCTCACCATCGCCGTCGCGCGCGCTACGCCGCTGCCCGATGCTCCGGTCAAGCTCGTAGCCGCGACGATCAACTACCCGGCGCTGCTCTACCTGCTCGCCATCGTCCTCGGCGCGCTGCCCTATTACTTCGTGATCGCGCTCCTCGGGCACGAGTTCCCCTTCCCTGGGTGGATCCTCGCCGCCTTGGCCGTTGCCATACCCCTGGTCGTCATCATCGAGCGCCTGATTCGCGGCCGGCGGAGACGGACTTGAGCGCACGTCCGCGGGCCCGCCCCGGGCCCGCCTTCGGCGGGCGCCCCGCCGCGGTCCCGTCCGAGGCCGTAGGCGTGGACACGGGCGGCACGTTCACGGATTTCGTGGCGCTCCGCGGCGGCGCTCTCGTGTCGCTCAAGCTGCGCTCGACCCCGCGCGAGCCCGAGGCCGCCGTGCTCGAGGGGCTCGCCCGGCTCGGCGCGGCGCGCAAGACCCGCGTGCGCCACGGCTCGACCGTGGCCACGAACACTCTGCTCGAGCGCACGGGCGCGCGCGTGTCGCTGGCGACGACCGCGGGATTCGAGGACCTGCTCGAGATCGCGCGCCAGGATCGCCCCGACCTCTACGCGCTCGCCCCGCGCCGCGTCGAGCCGCTCGTGCCCGCGGCCCGACGGATCGGGGTGCGCGAGCGGATGGGCCCCGGCGGGCGCGCGCTGCACGCGCTCGGCCCGGCCGAGGTCCGGCGCGCGGTTCGCGCGCTGGCCCGCACGAGACCGGAGGCGGTCGCGGTCGGGTTCCTGCATGCCTACGCGGGCCCGCGGCACGAGCGGCGGCTGGGACGCGCCCTCGCCGCGCTCGGCGTTCCCGTGACGACGTCGTCCTCGTTGTGCCCCGAGGTGCGCGAATACGAGAGGCTCGCGACCACGGTGCTGAACGCCTATCTCATGCCGCGCGTGGCCGGCTATCTCGGGCGGCTCGCGCGCGGCGCCCGGGTGCGCATCGAGGTCGTGCTCTCGCACGGCGGCACCGCGCCGCCCGCGCTCGCGGCGCGCGAACCCGTGCGCCAGCTGCTCTCCGGGCCGGCCGCGGGACTCGCGGCCGCCTTCCGCGTGGCGCAGGCGTGCGGCTACGACCGCGCGCTCACGCTCGACGTGGGCGGCACGTCGACGGACTGCGCCTATGTCGCGGGCGCTCTGCCGCGCCGCCGCGGACGCGAGATCGCGGGCTTCCCGCTGCTGTTGCCCGTGCTCGACGTGCACACGGTGGGGGCGGGGGGAGGCTCGGTCGCGCGCGTGGACGAAGGCGGGCTGCTCCACGTCGGGCCGGAGAGCGCCGGCGCCGATCCCGGGCCGGCGTGCTACGGGCGCGGCGGGCCGGCGGCGGTGACGGACGCGCACGTGGTGCTCGGGCGCATGCCCGGCACGGAGCTCGCG
>DATKKO010000059.1:0-9666 GCA_035542955.1 Terriglobales bacterium | reverse complement strand
CGACAGCTCCGAACTCCTCGCCCTCCTCGACGCGATGCCCGCGCCCGTGTTCCTCACCGACGACGACGTCGCGGTGCTCGAGGCCAACCGTTCGGGTCGCGAGCTGGTGGGCGGCGGCAACGGCACGGATCTCCACCGGCGCGGCGGCGAGGTGCTCGGCTGTCTGTTCGCGCGCGAGTCCGAGCACGGCTGCGGCACCACGGAGTACTGCCCGCCCTGCGTGATCCGCAACTCGGTGCGCGCGGCGTGCGAGGGCCGCCCCGCGCCGCGGCGCATCGTGCACATGATGCTCCCGGGCGGCGACGAGGGCTCGATCGACCTCTGGTTCCAGGTGAGCGCGACGCCGATCGAGCTGCAGGGGCGCAAGGTCGTCGTGCTCGTGCTGGACGACGTCACCCAGATCGTCGAGCTACGCGAGCTGGCGCCCTTCTGCACGGGCTGCGGCCGGCCGCGCGAGGTGCCCGGCGTGGCCGTCCAGGCGCGGATCTTCGTGCGCAAGCATCCGGACTTCCTGCTCGCGCAGGAGCTGTGCGCCGACTGCCAGCGCCAGGCGCCGCCCGAGCTCGGGAGCGAGGAACCGGATCCGCAGCCCTGACGTGAACGTCCCCGCCGAGGGCGTCACCCGCTTCGAGACCGCGCACACCACCGTGCCCCTCGACGAGCGCGTGCTCGGCGAGACCGCGCGCACGCTGTCGGCGTGGCGCGAGATCCTGGCGCGGCTCGAGCTGATCGGGCGCGATCCCGCGCGCTACGAGGGCCTGGCCTACGGCAACGTGAGCGCGCGCATCGCCCCGTTCGGCATGGTGCCCCGCGGGCAGAGGCGCTTCCTCGTGACCGGCACCCAGACCGGCGGCAGGCCGCGCCTCGCGCTCTCCGACTTCTGCGTGGTCGAGCGCTGGGACCTCGCGCGCAACCGCGTCGAGAGCGCCGGCCTCGTGCCGCCCTCGTCCGAGTCGCTCACGCACGGCGCGCTCTACGACATCGCGCCCGCCGCGCGCGTGGTGCTGCACGCGCACGCGCCCGAGGTCTGGCGGCACGCGCGCGCGCTGAACCTGCCGGTCACGCGGCCCGGCGCGCGGAACGGGACACCCGAGATGGCGCTCGAGGTCCAGCGTCTGTATCGCGAGGGCGCGCTCGCCTCGCTCGGCATCCTGGCCATGGGCGGGCACGAGGACGGCGTGCTCGCCTTCGGCGCGAGCGCCGAGGAGGCAGGCGGCATCCTCACGCGCCTGCTCGCGCGCGCGCTCGTGCTCGAAGCGGAGGAGCGGTGAAGGCCGCGCGCGCGCTCGTGCTCGAAGCGGAGGAGAGGTGAAGGTCGGCGGCCGGGACCTGCGCGCCGTGTGGTGGACGGACGAGGGCGTGCGCTTCATCGATCAGCGCCTTCTGCCGCACGCGCTCGACTTCGCCCTCGCCCGCGGCGTCGAGGAGGTCGCGCGCGCGATCGCGACCATGGCCGTGCGGGGCGCGCCGGCGATCGGCGTGCTGGCCGCGTACGGCCTCGCGCTCGCCGCCCGGCGCGGTGAGCCGCTGGACGCGTCGTACGCGCGGTTGCTCGGCACCCGCCCCACGGCGGTGAACCTGCGCGCCGGGCTCGACGCCGTCCGCCGCGCCGGGCCCGATCCCGCCGCCATGCTCGCGGCCGCGCGCGCCTGGGACGAGGCCGAGGTGCGCGCGGGCGCCGCGATCGGCGAGCACGGGCTCGCGCTCTTCCGGCGCGGCACGCGGGTGCTCACGCACTGCAACGCGGGCTGGCTCGCGGTGCAGGACTGGGGCACCGCGCTGGCACCGGTCTACCGGGCCGCGCGCGCGGGGCTCGAGCCCTTCGTCTGGGTGAGCGAGGCGCGGCCGCGCCTGCAGGGCGCGCGGCTCACCGCGTGGGAGCTGGCGCAGGAGGGCGTGGCCTACGCCGTGATCGCCGACGCCGCCTCGGCCCATCTGCTCCAGCGCGGGCGCGTGGACCTCGTGCTGACCGGGGCCGATCGCATCGCCGCGAACGGCGACGCCGCGAACAAGATCGGCACCTACGGCAAGGCGCTCGCCGCCCACGCCCACGCCGTTCCGTTCTACGTGGCCGCGCCGCTGAGCACGATCGACGCGAGCCTGCCGGACGGAGGCGAGATCCCGATCGAGGAGCGCGCGCCCGAGGAGGTGCTGCGGGTGGAGGGCACGGGCCCGGACGGGAGCCGGATCGAGCTGTTGCTCGCGCCCGAGGGCGCGCGGGCGTGGAACCCCGCCTTCGACGTCACCCCGCACGACCTGATCGCCGGCATCGTGACCGAGGTCGGCATCGTGCCCGCCACGCCGGCCGGGGTCGCGGAGGCGCTGGAGCGCGGCAGGGCCTCGGCCGCGCGCTGATCTTCGCGGCCGGCGATCGCGAGCGCGGCTGATCCTCGCTCCGCGCGGGGGCCGGCCCGCCGCGTGCACCCGGGACGCCTCCGTTGCTAGAATGCGCGGTTGCGACCGGCTCGGCCGGTCCCGCTGACAGAGGCTGTCCCGTTTCACCCCCGCTCGCCGTGCCCCCGGCACGGGATCCGGAGGCCGCATGTTCGACATCGAAGGCAGCTTCGACCGGCAGATCCTCGCCTTCCCGAAGGTCCGGCCCACCGTGGTCTTCGCCGAGGCGCTCGACCCGCGCGTGATCGAAGCCGTGTGCTATCTCGGCCGCTTCGTGCGCCCCGTGTTCCTCGCGCCGGAGCGGGACGTGCGCGACGTGATCGCGCGGCACCTCGGGCACGTGGACCCGAACCGCGTGGACTTCACGCTCTCCGAGAGCGCCTTCGTCGACATCCCCACGCGGCCCGACCTGATCGACGAGTTCGCCCGCGCGCACTACGAGTTCTGCCGCGGCACCGGATCGAACCTCACGCCCGAGGACGCGCGCCGCTGGGTGACCGACCCCGCGCACTTCGGCATCTGGGCGGTGCGGCTCGACCACGCCGACACCGTGGTCGGCGGCGCCACGCACGAGCCCAAGGACTACTTCCGCCCCATGATCCGGCTGCTCGCCAAGCAGGCGATCCGGGTCGAGGCCGGCGTCTTCGTGCTCCCGGACGACCATCCCGAGGAGGTGTTCCCCCACAACATCGTCGTGTTCGGCGACGTGGGCGTGAACGCGACCATGACGCCCGACGTGCTCGCCCACACCGCGGTCGGCACCTGCGTGGTCGCCCGCGACCTGATCCCGACCGAGGTGCTGCCCGAGATCCACGGCGTGATCGTCTCGTACTCGCACCGGGGCTCGGACGAGGGGCCCTCGCCCGAGCTGGTGCGCCAGGCCACGGCGCTCGTGCCCGAAGTGCTCGCCGAGCGGATCTCGCACGGCGCGCGCTATGCCACGATCCAGATCCAGGGCGAGGTCAAGGTCTCGGTCGCGCTGTCGCAGCGCTCGGCCATGTACCACCAGCAGGATCGCGAGGTGAAGTGGGGCGGCGGACCGAACGTGATCATCTGCCCCAACCTCGAAATGGGGAACCTGCTCTACCACCTCTACGCCGCGCGCTTCCCGGAGGCGAAGAAGTTCCCCGCCCTGTTCGGCCTGCGCTTCCGCGGCGTGGACCTGCCCATGGACTGCACGCCCGAGGACGTGCGGCTCGCGGTCAAGGCCTCGGTGCTGCGGATGTACCGCTTCGGCGAGTGGCAGCGCACGCCGCGCGACACCTTCTTCCGGCGCTACCGCATCCTCGCCGTGAACCCGGGCTCGACCTCGACCAAGATCGGCGTGTGGGAGGGCGACGAGGAGCGCTTCGTCACCGAGCTGCAGCACTCGGCCGAGGAGCTGCAGCCCTTCGAGGGCCGCAGCATCACCGACCAGTACGCGTTCCGCAAGGAGATCATCACCCGCGCGCTCGGCGAGCACGGCCTCTCCGCCGCCGACCTCGACGCGGTCAGCGCGCGCGGCGGGCTGCTCCACCCCATTCCGCACGGCACGTACGCCGTGACCGACGACATGGCGCAGGACCTCAAGGCCGGCCGCTACGGCGAGCACGCCTCGAACCTGGGCGGGCTGATCGCGCGCGAGCTGGTGCAGGGCACGGACAAGCCGGCCTTCATCGTCGACCCGGTCGTGGTGGACGAGGTGCCCGAGCGCGTGAAGGTGACGGGCATGAAGGCGATCCGGCGCAAGGTCATCAGCCACGCGCTGAACCAGATCGCCACCGCGCGCCGCTTCGCCGAGGAGCACGAGACCTTCTACGAGAAGATCAACGTGATCGTCTGCCACATGGGCGGCGGCATCACCGTCGGCGCCCACCGGCGCGGGCGCTACATCGACGTGAACAACGGGCTCGACGGCGAAGGCCCGTTCTCGCCGCAGCGCTCGGGCTCGGAGCCCACCGGTCAGCTCATCGATCTCTGTTTCTCCGGACGCTTCACGCGTGCCGAGATGAAGCAGTTGAACAAGGGCCGCGGCGGCCTGATCGACCTGCTCGGCACCGCCGACCTGCGCGAAGTCGAGCGCCGCATGCTCGCCGGCGACCACGCGGCGCAGGAGGTCTGGGAGGCGATGACCTACCAGATCTCGAAGCAGATCACCTCGCTCGTGCCGGCGTTCGAGGGCGAGTCGATCGAGCGCGTGCTGCTCACCGGCGGCATGGCGCGCTCGCAGCGCTTCGTCGCCGAGCTCGAGCGTCTGCTCGCGGGGCTCGGCTGCGGCGTGAGCGTCTATCCCGGCGAGAACGAGATGGGCGCGCTGGTGAAGGGCGCGCTGCGCGTGCTCGCCGGCAAGGAGCAGGCGAAGCTCTACGCGCTCGACGCGCGGGCGCCCGCGCCGGCGCCCGCGCCGGCGCGGTAGCGGGGCGCTCGAGAACAACGGGGCGGGCTGCCCTCGGCAGCCCGCCCGCCGCGTTGGCGCCGCGAATCAGGGCGCCATGAGCGCCGCGAGACCGATCGAGTACATCTTGCTCTTCGCCGAGTCGCCGCGCGAGGTGAGGATGCAGGGCACGCGCGCGCCGGTGACCAGCGCCGCCAGCTCCGCGCCCGCGAGCTTGGTGCAGGTCTTGTAGAACGTGTTCCCCGCCTCGATGTTGGGGAACACCAGGCAGTCGGCGTCGCCCGCCACCGGACTCTTCAGCCCCTTGATCTCGACCGCCTCCTTGTCCACCGCCACGTCCACCGCGAGCGGGCCGTCCACCAGCGCGCCCTTGATCTCGCCGCGGTCCGCCATCTTGGCGAGGATCGCCGCGTCCACGCAGGCCTGCATCTTGTAGAGCATCTGCTCGGTGGCCGCGATGATCGCCACCTTCGGCTTCTCGACGCCGAGCGCGTGCGCCACCGCGATCTGGTAGCGCGTGATCGCGATCTTCTCCTTGAGCTCGGGGGCCGGCAGCACCGCGACGTCGCCGCACACGATCAGCTTGGGGTACCGCTCGCACTCGATCACCGTCACGTGGCTCAGGATCGCGCCGGGGTCCATCAGGCCCTTCTCCTTGTCGAGGATGGCGCGCATGTACTTGTCGCTCGACACCAGGCCCTTCATCAGGATCTGCGCCTCGCCCGCGTTCACCATCGCCACCGCGCGGCGCGTGGCCTTGATGTCGTCGGCCTCGTGGGCGATGGCGAAGCTGCAGGGATCGACGCGCTCCCTGGCGCAGACCGAGCCGATGGTGGCCTCGTCACCGACCAGCGTGGCGTCGACCAGCCCCAGTTGGACCGCCTGGGCGACGGCTCCGATGGTGTGCGCATCGGTGGCCCAAGCCGCGACCAGACGCTTCCTCGGCCGGGACTTCACGGTGTCGATGATCTGATCGAGCTTGGTGATCGGCATGGACGGCCCCCTGCGGCAGACGGAACGGTGGAGGACGGAGAACCGCGGCAGGATAGCACGGCGCGCGCGCTCCCGCCCGGGGCTGGCGCACGAGTGCGGCTGCATGCGGCACGGGCGCGCCGCGGTCCTGCCGCGAAGCGCGCGAGCGCGGAGCCGGGCGGGTCATATGCGTCGCGGCCACCCCGGAGGGTGGCCGCGCCTGCGCGATCGCGCGCCCGAGCGAACCGCGCGCCTACTCGACCAGCACCACGTGCCGGGCCTGCGCCTGCCCGCCGACCCTGAGCCGCGACAGGTAGACGCCGCTCGGCACCCGATTCCCGTCCTTGTCGGTGCCGTCCCAGATCGCCGCGTGCGAGCCCGCCGGCAGCGGGCCCGACACGAGCCGCTTCACGAGACGGCCTCCGACATCGTAGACGCCCAGCTCCGCGCTCGCCGCGCGCGGCAGCTCGAAGCGGATCGTGGTCGCGAGCCGGAACGGGTTCGGCACCCCCGGGCGCAGCCGCGCCGCGAGCGTCCCCGAATCGTCCGGCACCGTCGTCTGGCGCGGCAGCCAGCCGATGTCCTCGAAGGCGTAGCGCGTCAGGTCCGGGTTCGCGGTCACGTCCGCGTTGATCGCCGGCTCCATGAGCAGGTTGGGCGTGCAGCTCACGTCCCAGTGCGAGACCGACGAGCCGGGCTGGAGCGGGTTCGGCGCGTAGATCATCACCCGGCCCTGCGCGTCGGCGCCCGAGAGCACCGAGGGATCGGTCTTGAGCGAGGCGTTGAGGCCTTGCCCGAGATGCGCCTTGAGCGTGTCCCCGTCCGTATTCGACACCGACGCCGAGGGGATCGTGATCGTCGGATCGCTCCCGCCCATCGCCGGCGGGGCGCCCGACACGTTGTTCACCACGATCACGCCGATCGCGCCCGCGTTCTGGCAGTACTTCACCTTGATCGCGAACGTGCAGGTCCCGCGATCCACCAGCGCGATCTTGCCCGCGATCTGCGCCCCGTTGACCAGCGCCGTGCACGCGTCGCTCGTGGGCGCCGCGCCGTCGACCGCGAGCACCACGTCACCCGTCACGCCCGGATTCGAGAGCGGCGGACCGAACGCGGCGGTGCCCACCGTGAAGTCGCCCGCGATGCCGGACGGCGCGTTCACCCGCAGGAGCGGGCGCCCGCTCAGCGTCAGCGGCGCCATGGCGCGCGTGGCCGGGCCGTCCCAGAGCAGACCGGTGACGCTGATCGCCGAGGCCGCGCGCTGCGCGTTCGACTCCTCGTTCCAGTGCAGGCCCGTGTTCGCGTCGTACAGGAAGTCCGAGTACACGTCGCTGTAGCCCCCGAACAGGCTGCCCGAGGACTCGTCGACCAGCGAGAGGAAGCCGAGCCCGTGCCCCATCTCGTGGAGCACGACCACGAGCAGGTCGATCCCGTTCGCGCCCTCGTTGTCGTCGTAGCCGTAGTACCAGGAGTAGCCGTCCATGCAGCCCGTGTTGCCGATGCTCACGTTGAACTGGGCGGTCATGTCGGTCGAGCCCGACGAGAGATCGGTGCCGTGGAGCTTGTCAGCCTCCGCCCCCACGTACCACGTATGGGCGAGCGGCGCGCCCGAGAAGTCGCGGAAGATGTCGTCCGGGCCGCAGCTCCCCAGCACGGCCCCGCTCGAGCTGCAGCTCAGCGCGTCGAAGGTCGCGCCCAGCCGGATCGTGACCGCGCTCGGCAGGACCGCGCCCCAGATCGAGGCCGCGCGATTGAAGACGTTCAGGCGCTGCTGCCCCACCGTGGTGCCCGGGTTGCCGCCCACCGGGGAGGCGGAGGTCGGATCGTTGAAGCCCTCACCCGGGCCGTCGTTGTTGATGACGACGATCGTGGCCGCGTGCGCGGTGGAGAGCGAGAGACCGAGGATCAAAGCCGGGAGGAGACGCCGGACCACTGCGAGCGTGCGGGTGGCCATGGCTATCTCTCCTCGAAGGCCGGCGTGGGCGTAGGCGGGCGCGACCCGAGGATCCGCCGCAGGGCGGTCGAGTCGTGCACGCACTGGAAGGTCGGCCGCCCGGAGGCGCCGATCGAGATCGTCGTGAACTCGCGGAAGCGACCCTGGAGATGGACCATCACCGTGCCGTCGGGCAGTTGCTGCTGGGTCAGGCCTTCCGAGGTGCGCATCAACCCTGCCCGCTCGGCCGGCGTGGGCGCGGAGCCCGGCGCGCTCCGCATGAGCGCCAGCCGTTGCTCGGGCGTGGGCAGCACGAGCGCGCCCGTCTCGGGATCGATCGCGACGATCATGCCGGGGAGGACGATGGGCGCGGTCGGGCGCTGCGCGGGCCGAGCGGTCGGGCGCTGGGCGCGCGCGGCGGACGGCGCCGCGGCGGTCGGCTTGTGGCGCGGCCGCGCGTGCCGACGAACGGCGGCCGCGTCGGTGGCAGTGGCGACGATCGAGATGGTCAGCAGGGCGACGACGATCGTCGATGGTCGAGGAAGACGGGGGAATGCGAAAAGGCGGCTCACGGGGGCTCTCCTTTGGTCGCAGCTACAAGTCGGGGGCCGCGGAGCGTGGATTCTAGCGCCGGGCGCGTCATGCGGCACGCAATCAGTGTGCCGTGCGCGGACGTCTGGGGTAGTTATCGGACGCCGCGGGGAGGCGCTGAAGCGAACCCACCCATGGCTCAGCGCAGGTGAACGCCCCGGATGCTCCGAATCGTCGATCCCGCACGCAGGCGGCAGAAGTAGACGCCGGCCGGCGCCGGTTTCCCGCGGCCGTCGCGGCCGTCCCAGGTCCTCGCGTAGGCGCCCGGCGCGAACCTGCCGCTGGCGAGGGTGCGCACCCTGTGCCCCGCGACGTCGAAGATCGAGAGTTCCGCCTCGCAAGCCGCCGGCAGCGAGAATGCGAGTTGCATGATCCGGGACGGATTGGGCCGGAGGCCGAAGGTCACCGGCAGCTCGGCCCGGGGCGACACCGACGTCGGCGCGGACACGGGGTCCAGGCGTTCGATCGCCTCCAGACCGGCCGTGACGAGGGCCTCGCCCGGCGTCGATGACATGAAGTTGTTGAAGTACGTGGGACCGTGACAGGCGACGACCCCGTAGGGGCTGTAGCCGTCCGTTCGGGCGGAGTTGTCGGCGAAGTACCCGAGATAGCCATTGGTATAACCGAGGAGCATGGTTCGCTCGACGGCGGATTGCTCTCGGAGCCGGATCTGGAGCCGAACGAACGGCTCGCCGGGAATGGTCATGAACGCGAGCGCGGGCGGGTCGCCGGGCTTGCCGACGACGGCGATGGTCGACTCGAGATCGAGCGATGTGGGCAGGAGGTTCTGCCGTGGAGGGTCGTTGGCGCAGCTGCTGCACGAGGTGATCCCCTGCGTGAAGGTCCGCACCTGGCGCTCCACGGAGACTTGCATCCCGTCGGTTGGGACGTAGACGTTGGCGACGGACTCGGCACCGGCCGCGAGATCCTCTCCGTAGTCCTGCGCCACCTCCGAGCTGTCCGTCTCCGTGCCGTGCTGCGGGACGATGTCGCCGGCGCCGCCGTTGAGGAAGAGCGCCACCAGATCCGGGTTGTCGCCGTCCGCCTCGAGCCGGGAGGCGAGATAGCCGGGGAAGTCCGCGTCGATCGCCCCCGTCTTCTGCGACATGATCACCGGGTGCACCGCGAAATTGACGAGCTCGGCACGCAGCTTCAGGTCGTCGCGGCCACGGAACTTGATGACCTGCTCGTCACAGTCGGTCGTCAGCTGATCGATGTTGGTATTGGAGCGCCGGTTCCAGGGCATGTCCAGGATCTTGGTGACGCCGGTCGCGACGTCCACTTCGCCCAGATCCCCGAGCGCCTGCGCGACCAGGTCGGAGACGCTCTCCTCGACCCAACTCTGGTACGGGTCGTCGAGGTTCGACGCTTCGCGGTCGTCGTAGAAGGGCGCCTCGAACAG
>DATKKO010000058.1:0-7099 GCA_035542955.1 Terriglobales bacterium | reverse complement strand
TGGCCGCGCCGCTCACCTGCCAGGGCGTGCCGAAGGTGGCGAGGTTCCACAGGAACCACGGCAGGGCCCCCACGGCGGCCGTGAGCCCCGCCACCGCCAGGAAGCCGGCCGCCCGGCCCCAGCCCGCGCGCCCGCGCAGGGCGGCGACCAGCGTGACGACCGCGAGGGCCAGCCCGTCCCGCAGGTGGGGGCCGCCGCGGCCCCCGCCGTCCGCGGTCCCGCGCGCGAACGCTCCCGGCAGCAGCCCGGCCCACAGCGCGAACAGCGTGACGTTGAGCGCGCTCTCCATGCCGCGCAGCGAGAGGAGGACCGTGAACGGCGAGAGGAACCACACCGCCGCCGCCGCGATGGCCCCGTGCGGAGCGCCGCAGCGCCGCAGCAGGCGCGCGAGCAGGATTCCGCTCAGCAGATCGAACCCGGCGCAGAGCGCGAGCGCCATGTGCACCGCGCTCCACGAGCCGGCGCCCACCGCGCGCGCGAAGGCGAACACGGGCGTGAGCAGCAGCAGCCAGAGCGGGTGGAACCCGTTCGTCGGAGCGAGGCCGTCGAAGGTGGCGCCGTGGCCCGCGGCGAGATTCCTCGCGATGGTGAAGTAGTAGAAGGCGTCGTCGGCGACCACCCGGTTGTCGCACCATCCCGACACGACCAGCGCGAGACGCAGCGCCGTGCCCAGCACGGCGAGGACGAGGAGACCGCGCGGGCCGGGCGCGGGCTCCGTGCCCGGCCGGTCCGCGGGAACGCGTGGCGCCTCTTCGGGGCCGAGGAGCATCACCGCGCCAGACGGGCCTCGATCGTGACCTGAGCGTGCTGCGCGCTCCGCCCGGACACGTGATCCTCGTTCGCGATCCAGCGGTAGCCGCCCAGCACGCGCAGATCGACGTCGCTCGCCGGCCACCAGCGCAAGCCCGCCTCGACCTCGCGGGTCCGCTCGACCACGCCCTCGAAGGTCCCCACGCGCACCGGGGGCGAGCCCGGAACGAACGGCTCGTCGAGCGTGTTCTCTCCCTTGTCCGTGCGCGCCGCGCGCGCGATGAGCTGCCAGTCCACGCCGAGATCCCATCCGGCGCGGAGCGCGATGCGCCGGGCATCCGGCCCCGTCGGGAATCCGAGCGGCGCCCCCTGCGCCTCGTAGGTGCGGCCGAAGAAGGACGTGTAGACGAAGCGGCTGAGGCGCGTGACCTCGCCGCCCCACGTGACGCGGGTCGCGCCGATGTCGCCCACGCCCTCCCAGCCCAGCTGCCAGCCGTACTTGTTCGGGTTCGTCGAGGCGCGGCTGTGGAAGTCGTCGATCAGCAGCTCGCCGTAGACGCGCGTGCCCCCGGCGATCCGCCAGGCCGCGTCGGCGCCGAGCAGGATGTTGTTGCGCAGCGCGTCGGAGGAATCGGGCTCGTCCTGCGCGAGCAGACGCTGGACGAGGACATAGGGGATCGCGCCGATCGCGTACAGGGGCTGCCAGCTCGCGGCGTGATAGCGCGCCGTCTCGGTGATGCCGAGCCGCAGGACCTCGAAGGGCTGCCATTCCAGCCGGTGCGCAGCCAGCTGCTCGCCGGCCGACTGGCCCAGCGTCGCCGAGAGCGCGGCGCCGTCCAGGTGGAGCGACCTCAGGTGCACCTGGTACGAGAGTCCGGTGAGCGGGGCCGAGGTGCGCGAGAGCAGCAGGGTGGCCTCCTCGCCCGGGCCCCAGTTCCAGCGGCTGCGGCCGAACTGGATCGCCCAGTGCCCCTCGGCGCCGGTGGTGCCGAGGTAGGTCTCGTCCGTGTAGGCGACGAGGTCCGTGCGCGCGAAGATCGGGTCGGCGAACGACCGCGCGTCCTGCACCTGTCCGAGCAGCACGTGGCTGAAGAACAGCCAGCGATCCACCTGCACGCCGATCCGCCCGTGGAGGCCCGTGCCGGTGAGGAAACGGGTGCCACCGGTGTCGACCACGGCGGTGCCTTCCGCGGCGCCGGAGAGCTCGAGGCGCTGGTCGGCGGGGCCGGCGGCCACGAACAGCCGCGGGGTCGAGGGCCAGCTCGGATCCGGCGCGAACCAGGGCGCGGCGTCGCGCCCCAGCGCGCGCTCGAGCCGCGCGACCGAGATCCGGCGCGAGACGTCCAGCGAATCGAGCCGGGAGCCGCGGCCCTCGATCTCGAAGCGCTGGAGCGGGCGCAGGCCGAGATGGGGGAGGAGCAGCCGGTCGCGCAGCGGGCGTGAGCCCATCAGGTCGAGCACGCGCAGCTCGTCCTCGAGCGGATCGCCCACCGGGAGGTACTGGTCGGGAACGGCGCCCGCCGGAGTCCGCCCGCCGACGAGCACCACGAGCATCACGGCCAGCGCGCGGAGCGCGATCCGGGTGCGGCGCATGGCGCGGAGCGTAGCAGCGCGGGACGGACGTGACCAGCGCCCGCGGGGCGGGGCCCGTTCGCGCGCGCTCCGCTTGGGAGTCGTTCGACGCGTGTGCTAGCCTCCGTGGCTCGCTCTCGCGCGGGACCCCGTTGCGGGCGCGCGCTCTCCGAACCGCGAGGACCACGGTGGAACCCGGCGACCCCGAAGCCCTCCAGCAGCCCTACGACCCCGCCCGGGTCGAGGCGCGCTGGTACCCATTCTGGGAGGAGCGGGGCGTCTTCCGCCCGCGCCCCGCCGAGGGGCCGGCCTTCGTGATCTCGATCCCGCCCCCCAACGTGACCGGCTCGCTGACCATGGGGCATCTGCTCGGCGAGTCCGTGCGCGACGTGGTGCTGCGCTGGCAGCGCATGGACGGGCGCGAGACCCTCTACGTGCCCGGCACGGACCACGCGGGCATCGCCACGCAGAACGTGGTCGAGCGGAAGCTGCGCGAGGACGGACGCAGCCGGCACGACCTCGGGCGCGAGGAGTTCCTGCGCGAGGTCTGGGCGTGGAAGGAGCAGTACGGCGGCCTCATCCTGCGCCAGCTGCGCCGCTTCGGCATCTCGGCCGACTGGACGCGCGAGCGCTTCACGCTCGATGCCGGCTACTCGCGCGCGGTGCTCCACACCTTCCAGCGGCTCTACGAGAAGAACCTGATCTATCGCGGGCGCTACATCGTGAACTGGTGCCCGCGCTGCCTCACCGCGCTCTCCGACGAGGAGGTGGATCACGTCGACACGCCGGGCCATCTGTGGACCCTGCGCTATCCGCTCAAGGACTCGAAGCAGTCCATCAGCGTGGCCACCACGCGGCCCGAGACGATGCTGGGCGACACCGCGGTCGCCGTGAACCCGAAGGACCGCCGCTACGCGAAGCTGGTCGGCCGCATCGCGGTCCTGCCGCTCATGCGGCGCGAGATCCCGATCATCGCCGACGAGACGGTCGATCCGAAGTTCGGCACGGGCGCGGTCAAGGTCACGCCCGCGCACGACCCGAACGACTTCCTCACCGGGCAGCGGCACGGCCTGCCCGAGATCGTGGTCATGGACGAGCACGGCGTGATGAACGACAGCGCCGGCGACTTCCGCGGGCTCGACCGGTTCGAGGCGCGCCAGCGCGTGATCGAGGCGCTGCGGGACGCGGGCTATCTCGAGAAGACCGAGCCCTACACCGTGCCGGTGGGGCACTGCTCGCGCTGCGACACCGTGATCGAGCCTTATCTCTCGTGGCAGTGGTTCGTGCGCATGGCGCCGCTCGCCGCGCCCGCCATCGAGGCGGCGAAGCGCGGACAGGTGAAGTTCTATCCGGCGCGCTGGCGGAAGGTCTACCTGAACTGGCTCGAGAACATCCGCGACTGGTGCATCTCGCGCCAGCTCTGGTGGGGCCACCGCATCCCGGTCTGGTACCGCGGCAGCGAGATGCAGGTGAGCGCGGAGCGGCCCGAGGGCGAGGGCTGGATCCAGGACGAGGACGTGCTCGATACCTGGTTCTCGTCTTGGCTGTGGCCCTTCGCCATCCTCGGCTGGCCCGAGGAGACGCCCGATCTCGCGCGCTACCACCCGAACTCGCTCATGGTGACCGGCGCCGACATCATCTTCTTCTGGGTGGCGCGCATGGTCATGGCCGGGCTCGAATTCCGGGGCGAGGCGCCCTTCCGCCACGTGTACTTCACCAGCATCCTGCGTGACGCGCAGGGCCGGAAGTTCTCGAAGACGCTGGGCAACTCGCCCGACCCGATCGAGATGATGGACCGCTACGGCGCCGACGCCGTGCGCTTCAGCCTGGTCTACCTGACGCCCACGGGGCAGGACCTGCTCTTCGACGAGAAGCGGCTCGAGACCGGCAAGTTCTTCGCGAACAAGATCTGGAACGCTGCACGCCTCGTCCAGATGCGTCTCGGCGACGAGGATCTGTCCAAGGTGCGCGAGTCGCAGCTCCGCTTCACGCTCGCCGACCACTGGATCCTGTCGCGGCTCGCGAACGCGGTGAAGGACGTGACGCGCAACCTCAAGACCTACCGCTTCAACGAGGCGGCCAACGCGGTGTACCAGTTCGCCTGGGCGGAGTACTGCGACTGGTACCTCGAGATGGCGAAGCCGCGCTGGGCGCTCGCGGACGCGGGCGGGGCGCTCGCGCCCGAGCAGGCCACCGACCTGCGCACGGTGCGCTGGGTCTCGTGGAAGGTGCTCGACGGGATTCTGCGCCTGCTGCATCCGTTCATGCCCTACGTCACCGAGGAGCTCTGGCAGGCGCTGCCGCACGAGGGCGAGGCGCTCGCGCTCGCGGCCTGGCCGCGCGCGCGCCGGGCGTGGTTCGACGCGGACGCCGAGCGGCAGGTCGGCTTCCTGCAGGAGCTGGTCGTGGCCGTGCGGAACCTGCGCGCCGAGAACAAGGTCGCCCCCGGCCGCGCGGTGCCCGTGGTCGTGCGCGGCGAGCCCGCCCAGCTCGATCTCGTCGAGAAGCTCGCGGCCCAGATCCGGCCGCTCGCGCGCATCGAGACGCTCACGCTCGCCCGCGACGGCGAGCGCCCGCGCGTGGCCGCCTCCGCCGTGGTGCAGGGCGCCGAGGTCTTCCTGCCGCTCGAGGGCCTGATCGACCTCGCGGCGGAGCGGCAGCGGCTCACGAAGGAGGCGGACCGGCTGAACGCCGATCTCGAGAACTCGCGACGCAAGCTGCGCAACCAGGACTTCCTCGCGAAGGCCAGGCCCGAGGTCGTGGAGCGCGAGCGCCAGCGCCTCGTCCAGCTCGAGGAGACGATCGAGAAGTTGAAGCGCGCGCAGGAGTCGCTGGGAACGCCGCAGTCGTAAACGCCCGCGGGCGCCCGGCCGCGTCCGCCCCGTGGCGGCCGTGAGGAGCCCCGCGCCTCAGCCCCTGAGCACCCGATCCGCGATCCTCTCGCCCGCGTGTCCGTCGCCGAACGGGTTCGGCCAGCCGCCGCGCCGGCCCGCCATCTCGCGCGCGGCCGCTTCGATCCTCGCGGGATCGGTCCCGGCGAGCACGTTCGCGCCCACCTCGACCGACTCGGGCCGCTCGGTGTTGTCGCGCAGCGTCACGCACGGCACGCCGAGGCAGCAGGCCTCCTCCTGCAGTCCGCCCGAGTCGGTGAGCATGAGCGCGGCCCCGGCGTGGAGAGCGAGGAAATCGAGATAGCCGAGCGGCGGGAGCACGCGGATGCCCGCCCCCGGCGCCTCGCCCAAGTCCGCGATCCGCGCCTGCGTGCGCGGATGGAGCGCCGCGAGCACGGGGTGCCCGAGCGCGGCCGACGCCACCGCGAGCCCGGCAAGGATGCCGCGCAGCCGCGCGGGCCGGTCCACGTTCTCGGCCCGATGGAAGGTCGCGAGCGCGTAGCCGCGCGGCCGCACGCCGAAGCGCTCGAGCGTCGTCGCGGATCGCGCGCGCCCGCGCTGGAGCCGCAGCTCGTCGACCACCGTGTTGCCGGTCACCTCGATGCGCTCCGCCGCGATCCCCTCGCCCCGCAGGATGTCGCGCGCCCGCGGCGTGGGCGCGAACAGGTGCTCGGCGAGATGGTCGGTGAGGATGCGGTTGATCTCCTCCGGCATGCTCCGGTCGTACGAGCGCAGGCCGGCCTCGACGTGCCCCACCGGGATCCCGGACTTGTTGGCCGCCAGCGCGGCCGCGAGCACCGAGTTCGTGTCGCCCTCGACGAGCACGATGTCGGGACGGCGTTCGGCGGCGAAGGACTCGAAGCCGCTCATCACCGAGGCGATCTGGTAAGCCTGCGTGCCGGAACCCACCTCGAGGTTCACGTCGGCGGCCGCCAGGCCCAGCTCGGCGAAGAACACGCCGTCCATCTCGAACGAGTAGTGCTGGCCGGTGTGGACGAGGAGGGGCGGGGCTTGGCGCGCACGCAAGGCGCGGACCACCGGGGCCATCTTGATGATCTCGGGGCGCGTGCCGACGACGACGGCGGGCTTCACCGCGCATCTCCCGCTGCGAAGGGCAGGGCGGAGCGCTCCATGAGGCGCAGGATGCCGCGTCGCCCAGCGCGAGGCAAACCGGCGGGCCTCCATGATCCGGGCGCGCGGATCCCCCGGCGGCCGGCGCTTCGCCGGCCCTCGACGAACCCGCATGCGGTATGGTCTCGATTCAGGGAATGGAATCCGCCCCGCGGGCGTACGATGTCCGGCCGTCGAACGGAGGAGGGATCATGAGGAAGACCGTCTTGCCGGGCGCACAGGCGCTCGCGTTGGTCCTGGTTGCGCTCATCGGCTCGGCGCCCGGGAGCCGGGCGCAGGCTGCGCCGCGGCTCGCCACGCCGGCCGGCGCGGCGATTACGATCTACTCCCACGATCTTGGCTTCGTGCGCGAGCGGCGCAGCCTGGAAGGCGCGGCTCGCGGCGACACCGCGCGGATCTCGGACCTGCCCGAGAGGCTCGACTTCTCCTCGGTGCGGCTCGCGCCCCTCGACGGGGCGAGAGTCGTCCGTCTCGCGTATCGCTGGGATCTTGCGGGCGGGGACGCGCTGCTCGAGAGCGCGCGGGGCCGGCGGGTCGGCGTGAGCCTGCGCGGCGAGCGCCAGGTCGAGGGCACGCTGGTCGCGAGCGACGGGATCTGGCTCGTGCTGCGCGCGGACGACGGCTCGCTGGCGACGCTCGCCCGCACCGCCGTGGAGACGGTGCGGCTCGCCGCGCCGGCCGCGACCCCGTTCACGCGCCCGACCCTGGAGGCCGTGCTCGAAGGCGGGGCCGGCCGCGGAGACGCCGAGCTGTCG
>DATKKO010000057.1:0-2143 GCA_035542955.1 Terriglobales bacterium | reverse complement strand
GACGATGAGCAGCGGGTTCCTCACCCTCCCCGGATCGCCCGCGTCAGCGCGGGCTCGATGCCGAGGCAGCGCGCGTAGACCGTGAGCTGTCCGCGGTGATGGCTCTCGTGCGCGACGCCGCCCCAGAACCACGCGAGCCGTGAGCCGCGCGTGCCGTCGAAGTTCGTGATGAGCTGGAGCATCCCGATCTCGCCCATGGCGCGGAAGCGCTGCGTGCCGTCCTTGAGCTGCGAGCGCAGGAGCTTCACGAAGTCGGACTTCGACTCGGCCTGGTAGGCCGGGCCGGCGTGCATCTTGAGCAGCTTCGGCCAGGGCGCGCGATGGAAGTCGGTGTCCTCGCGGGTCAGCTCCCCGGTCATCATCATCGCGACCTCGAGGATGTGCCGCACCAGCTCGCGCACGGTGCGCACCTCGGGCGCGGGCCGGAAGTCGAACTTCCCCGCGGGCAGGACCAGGACCTCCTCGATCAGGCCGTCACGCGTGTCCTTCCAGTGCGTGAGCGCTTCCTCCAGGATCGACACGGGCATGTTCATGGCGCTTCTCCTTGCGATGCGGCCCGGGATTGGATGCGGCCGAGGAATCAGCGCGGCCGCTGCGAACGGCCGGCGGCCGCCGGAACTCAGGCCAGCGCGCGCGACAGGATGCCGATCAGGCGCTCGACCTCCGCCGCGGTGTTGTAGTGGACCATGCTCACGCGGACCACTCCGTGACGGGGGAGAAGCCCGAGCGCCTCGATGGCGCGATGGGCGTAGAAGTGCCCGAAGCGGATCGCGATCCGCTCCCGCTCGAGCAACGGCGGGAACTCGCCGGAGTCCCGGCCCTCGACCGCGAACGAGATGGTCGGCGCGCGCGTGATCGGATCGGCTGTCGCGGGTCCGAGCACGCGCACGCCGGGACGATCGCGGAGGAACTCGAGCAGCGGCCGCGCGAGCGCGGTCTCGTGCGCGGCGATCGCGCTATAGACGCGGTCGAGCCGCGCGCCCTCGGAGAGCCCGTCGGGCGCGCCCAGTCGCTCATCGAGAGCGAGCAGGTACTCGGGGATTGCGTCCAGCGAGGCGGCCAGCTCGTGCACGACGCTCCCGGGCTCGAGCTTCGCCGGGAAATCGTCCTCGCTGTAGAAGAAATGGTTCTGGCTCTTCAGTCGGCGCAGCAGCTCACGCTTGCCGTAGAGCATGCCGAGGTGCGGGCCGAACACCTTGTACAACGAGAGGAAATAGAAATCGGCGTCGAGCGCCCGGACGTCGATCCGGCGATGCGGCGCGCAGGCCACGCCGTCCACGCAGGCGAGCGCCCCGCCCTCGTGGATGCGCCGGATGAGCGCGGCGGCGTCGTGGACCGCGCCGGCGATGTTCGAGCAGTGCGTGAAGCAGACGAGCCGCGTGCGGGGCCCAAGCAGCGGCTCGAGATCCTCGAGCCTTAGCGCCAGGCTCTCGGGATCGAAGCGCCACTCGCGGATGCGGACCCCCTCCGCCTCGAGCGCGCGCCACGCGCCGACGTTGGTCTCGTGGTCGAGGTTCGTGACCACGATCTCGTCGCCGGTCTCGAGCAGCGGACGGAACGCGCGCGCGAGCACCCGCACGTTGGCGGTGCTCGAGGCGCCGAGCACGATCTCGTCCGGGTCGGCGTTCACGAGGAGCGCCGCGGCTCTGCGACCCGCGGCCACGCGCGCTGCGGCTTCGACCGAGTGCGGGTACGTGGCCCCGAGCTGCACCTGCCGGCAGCTCATGTAGTCGCGCACGCGCTCGATCACGCCCGCGAGCGGCACGCTGCCGCCCGCGTTGTCGAAGAGCGCCCAGCCGTTCGAGACGGCGGGCGACAGCGCGGGGAAGTGGGCGCGGGCGAATTCCACGTCGAACATGGGCGCCACTCTAGGCCATGGGCGAGCCATCACGAAACGGCGCCGCCTCGCGATCGTCGCAGGCCCGCTCGCGCGAATCCCGCAGCCACGCGTCGAGCCGGATCATCGCCGCGATGCCGAGCGCGGGGCCGGGCGCGAGCGCCGCGAAGGCCCAACGCCAGCCGATCGCGCCCACGATCGCGGGCAGGAGCTGGATGCTGGCCATCGTGAGCAGGAACCCGAGCGAGGTCTGGAGCGTGAGCGCGGTGCCGACCGCGTGGCGGGGCGCGACGTCGGCCACGAGCG
>DATKKO010000056.1:0-14336 GCA_035542955.1 Terriglobales bacterium | reverse complement strand
ATCGGCTCGGCGACCCCCGCGATCGTGCTCGAGGCCGCGAGCTGGATCGATCTCTCGGCGGCCGTGCGCCGCCCGCTGCGCGTGACCGCGACGGGGCGCACGCTCGAGCAGGCGACGCGTCTCGCGGGCACGGTCGCGCGCGAGCTGGCCGCGTGCACGCTGGGCGACCCGTCGCGCATCCAGTCCGCGACGCGCGTCGAAGTCGATGGCCCGGAGGACGGGGTCATCCGCATCGGTCCTGCCTCGGCGCGCTGAGGCGCGCGCGTCGCGCGATCCGCGCCTCACGGCGTGGATCTCCCGCGCCCCGCCTCGCGCGAAATCGCGACGAGCCGCCCGCCGGAAGGCGGCCGGCTCGTCGTGCGCGAGAAGCGCGTGGCGACTTCTCGAAGAGAAGTCTCGCGGGTGCCTCCACCAAACGTCCCCCGAGCGTAGTGGCTTCGGCATCCCGCGAGTCCCCTTGAGCGTACTCATGCGTCGCACTCATATGTCCCGCCCTCGCAAAATCTCAGGCGGCCCGTCGCGCGCCGGATCGCCGAACGCGAGGCGGAAGCCCGCGCCCTGCCGAACGAAGTCCTGACGCCGGCCGTCCGCCGCCGTCTCAGCGCGCGACGAGCAGAGTCTCCGCGCAGGGCCACTCCTCGTCGATCCACTGGGCCGCGGGCTCGAAGCCCGCGCGCTGGGCCATGCGGGCGGGCTCTCCGGGAGCGTACTTGTTCGAGCTCTCGGTCCACAGGCGCTCGCCCTCGGCGAAGGAGACCTGGATCCCGAGCCGGCGCAGGGTGACGCGCTGGGCGCGGCGCGCGACGAGGTGCATCTCGATCCGCTGCCGCTCGCGATTCCACACCGCGAGGTGCCGGAACGCGGCCGTGTCGAAGTCCGCGCCGAGCTCGCGGTTGAGCCGCACGAGCAGGTTCAGGTTGAAGGCCGCGGTCACCCCCAGAGCGTCGTCGTAGGCGGCCAGCAGACGCTCGGGCGACTGGACGAGATCCGTGCCGAGCAGCAGGCGGTCCCCGGGCCCGAGCAGCCGCCGCAGCGAGCGCAGGAACGCGGTGTCCGCGGGGCGCTCGAAGTTGCCGATCGTGCTGCCGAGAAAGAGCACGAGGAGTGGCCGTCCGTCGCGGCCGCGCCGGATCATCTCGCGCAACCCCGCGAGGAAGTCCGCCTGGAACGGCTCGACGGTGAGGCGCGGGAGCCCGGCCATCCCGGCGGCGCAGCGCGCGAGCGCCTCCGCCGAGACGTCGATCGGCGCGTAGGTGACGGGCGCGCGCGCGGCGAGCGCCTCGAGCAGGCAGCGGCTCTTGCGACCGCTGCCGCTGCCCAGCTCGGCCACGATCACGGGCGCGGGCACGAGCGCGGCGATGGCCCCCACCTGGCGACGCAGGATCCGCTCGTCGGCACGGGCGAGCCCGTACTCCGGCAGCCGCGTGATGGCCTCGAAGAGGATCGAGCCCAGCTCGTCATAGAACAGGCGCGCCGGGAGCCGCTTCGGCCCGGCGCCGGCGAGCCCCTCGCGCACGTCCTCCCATCCGTCCGCGACCGGGAGCGGGATCGTGGCTCCCGGACGGACCGCGGTCGGCGGGCTCACTCGTCCACCAGCCGGAAGCCCGCGTAGACGTACGGGTAGAGCGGCTGGAACCAGTTGCGGAACGAGCGCCGCAGCATGCACGCGGCGGTGCGGGGCGAGCCGCCCTTCATCACGTAGTGCCGGTCGTCGAAGAAGTTCGCGGAATATCCGGGATAGAACGGATGAGGGCGGAAGCCCGGCAGCGGCTCGAAGACACTCGAGGTCCACTCCCAGCCGTTCCCGACCAGCTCGTCGACCCCGAACGCGCTCGCGCTCGCGGGATGCGCTCCGACCGGCATCGGATCCCAGCCGTGGAAGTCGAAGTTGCCGTGGCGCTCGTCCGGCGCGGCGGCGCCCCACGGATAGTCGCGATCCCCGCCGGCGGGCGTGCCGTAGGCGGCGCGATGGAACTGGGCCTCGGTGGGCAGCGACTTCCCGGCCCAGCGCGCGAACGCGCTCGCCTCCGCGTGGCTCACCCACGCCGGCGCAGCGAGCGGGAGGGGCGTCTCGGCGAACATCCCGCGCAAGGTCCATTCGCGATCGCGCTCGTTCCAGAACGTGGGATGCCGGATGCCGGAGCGCTGGATCCAGTCCCACGCCGTGTCGGTCCACAGTTCGCGCGCGGCATAGCCGCCGTCGCGCACGAACTCGAGAAAGCGCCGGTTCGTCACCTTGTGCACGTCGATCGAGAACTCGGGCACGTCGACCACGCGCACCGAGAATTCGTTGTCCCAGCCGAAGCCGGGGCCGTCCGCGGGACGCCCCAGCGTGGCGGGTCCGGCGGGGACGAGCGTCCTCCGCGCCTCGGGCTCGGGGGCGCGCGCAGTCGGGGGAGCTCCGCTGCGCGGCGCGCGCTTCGCGGCGTAGGGGAGCTGGTGCAGCAGATAGGCGAGGGTCTCCGCGTGCATCAGCCGGTGCTCGATCGCCATCTCCACCACCGCGGGATCCTCGGCGCCCGCCACCCGGCCGGACACGCATTCGTCGAGCCGCTCGCGCACGCGCCGGTTGTACTCCTCGACCGCGGGCCGGCCCGGCCACGACGACGCGGGCTCGTCGGGCAGGCCGCCGTCCACGGGGTCGATGCCGAACGCGAAGAGCCGGTCGAAGTCGGGGTGGAACGGCTCGAGACCGCAGGCCTGGCGGGCCACGAGGTTCCAGTCGAACGCCTCGAGGTGGCCGAGATAGAAGACGAGGCGGTGGCGCTCCGGAATCGGCCGCTCGTACAGGGCCCCGGGCTCGATCAGCGCGAAGATCTCGTCGGTCTGCGCCCGCGCCTCGCGCAGCCGCGACACGAGAACGTCACGATCCTGCGTCGGAATTGTCGTCCTGGTCATGACCGGCGTCCTGGGGGAGGGTGTGGATCGAGATGACCACCCCCGGGACGGGATTCGCCCTATCGCCCTGGAGGCAGGCGCAGCCGCGGCGTGATCACGACGCGATCGTCGAGATCGAGCAGCCTCCGGACGAGGGGCGCGAGCAGGGCCGCGGGGATCGCGCCCTGCAGGATGAGCACGTCGCGGGGGGATCTGGTAGTGGCCGATCCCTGCTCGCGCTAAGATGCCGGCTTCGGTTCTCGGAGGCTGGTCCAGGCGAGGAGGGTTCCATGATTCGGTCGTTGCTGCCGCTTTCGATCCTGTTGTGCCTCGCCGGCGCCGCGCCCGCGGCGACGGCCCCGTCCGCCACGCATCCGTTCACCGTCCATGACATGCTCGCCATGGATCGGATCGGCGACCCGCAGGTCTCTCCGGACGGCAGGCGCATCGTGTTCGTCGAGAGCCACACGGATCTCGAGCACAACCGCCGCCGCTCGGATCTCTGGCTGGTCGGCGCGGACGGCAGCGGGCTGCGCGCGCTCACTGCGCGCGCGTCGGGCGACAACAGCCCGCGCTGGTCGAGCGACGGCCGCTCGGTGTGGTTCCTCTCGTCCCGCTCCGGTTCCTCCCAGGTCTGGCGCATTCCGGTGGACGGGGGAGAGGCGCAGCAGGTGACGAAGCTGCCGCTCGACGTGAACGCGTTCCTGCCGGCGCCGGGCGACGAGCGGCTCGTGGTCGCGATCGACGTCTTCCCGGGCACGAGCCTCGAACAGACGAAGAAGCGGCTCGACGAAACGGAGGAGCGAGAGAAGACGGGCCCGACGGGGCGGCTCTACGATCGCCTCTTCATCCGCCACTGGGACACCTGGAACGACGGCCGGCGCTCGCATCTCTTCGCGGTTCCGGTGAAGGGCGGCGCGCCCGTCGACCTCCTGCGGCGGATGGACGCCGACTGCCCGAGCAAGCCGTTCGGTGGAGTGGAGGAGATCGCCTTCGACCGTGACGGCAGGACCGTGCTGTTCACCGCGAAGGACGCCGGGCGCGAGGAGGCCTGGTCGACGAACTTCGATCTCTACGCCGTGCCGATCGACGGCTCGGCGGCACCGCGGAATCTCACGCCCGACAATCCGGCCTGGGATACACAGCCCGTCTTCTCGCCCGACGGCCGGACGCTCGCCTGGCTCGCCATGTCGGTCCCCGGCTACGAGGCGGATCGCTTCCGCATCATGCTGCGGAGCTGGCCCGACGGCAGACCGCGCGAGCTGGCGCCGTCGTGGGACCGCTCGCCGGAATCGATCGTGTGGTCCGCGGACGGCCGGACGATCTTCGCCGTGGCGGAGAACCTCGGACAGGCGTCGCTCTTCGCGATCGACGCGGCCACCGGCCGGACGCGCGTCGTGGTCGAGAAGGGCACGGCGCGGTCGCCCGCGGTCGCGGGAGAGCGCGTCGTCGTCAGCCTCGAGGACCTCCGGAGTCCCGCCGAGCTCTATTCGGTGGCTCCGGACGGGGGGGATCTGCGCGCGCTCACGCACGTGAACGCCGCCCAGGTCGCGGCCGCCCGGATGGGCGAGCCCGAGCAGTTCACCTTCGAGGGCTGGAACGGCGAGACGGTCTACGGCTACGTCGTGAAGCCGGTCGACTTCGATCCCGCCAGGAAGTACCCGGTGGCGTTCCTGATCCACGGCGGCCCGCAGGGTTCGTTCGGCAACGACTTCCACTATCGCTGGAATCCGCAGGCGTACTCCGGTGCGGGATATGCGACTGTCTCGGTCGATTTCCACGGCTCGAGCGGGTATGGCCAGGCCTTCGAGGATGCGATCCGGGGCGACTACGGCGGCAAGACGCTCGAGGATCTGCAGAAGGGACTCGAGGCGGCGCTCCGCTCGCACCCGTGGATGGACGGGAATCGCGTCGGCGCGCTCGGCGCCTCGTTCGGCGGGTACATGATCAACTGGATCCTCGGCAACTGGCCCGACCGGTTCCGCTGCCTCGTCAGCCACGACGGCAATCTCGACGAGAAGACGGCCTACTACGACACCGAGGAGCTGTGGTTCCCGGAGCACGATCACGAGGGCACGCCGTGGGAGAACCCGCGGCAGTACGAGACGCCGAGCCCGATCAACTACGTGGGGAAGTGGAAGACGCCGACGCTCGTCGTCCATGGCGGGCAGGACTTCCGCATCCCGTATCCGCAGGGGATCAGCACCTTCACGGCCCTGCAGCGCCGCGGCGTCCCGAGCGAGTTCCTCTTCTTCCCCGACGAGAACCACTGGGTGCTGAAGCCGAGGAACAGCGTGCTGTGGCACGACACGGTGATCGGATGGCTCGACCGCTGGCTCAAGAAGTGACGGGCGCCAGGCGCCCGGCCTGAGGCGCGGGAGCGAAACGAAGGAGCCGGGACGCCATCGTCCCGGCTCCTTCGCGAGGGATGCGATCGCTCAGAGCTGACTGACGCGCTCGTGCCGGTTCCACGACGCGCGCGCCTGCCACGAGTGGCCGCGCTGCTGCGGGCCCGCGGACTCGCCCACGTGGAGCCAGTGCTCGTCCACGACGTCGAACTCGACGCCTGCTTCCTTGGTCACGCCGAGCAGGGGACGCAGCGAGCCGTCCGCGGCCGTGAGCGCAGCCTGGACCTGGTTGAAGAAGTACAGGTAGAGGTGCTCGGAGAGAGTTTCGCTGCGGAGCCAGCGCGGCAGCACCGGCGGAGGCAGGGGGATCGCGCCGAGAAAATCCCCGACGCCGCCCGGCAGGAAGATCGCGGCCTGCCCGCTGTAGGAGGGGTGTCCTTCGTATTCCGCCAGGAAGCTCACGGTCCAGTACTTCGATCCGGGACCGGTCGCGGACTTGCGTTCGGCCTTGGTGAAACGGAGGGATGCGTGGGCCATCGTGGACACCTCGCTGTTCGTGTCGGCAAGACGTTGGGGTCGGTGAGCACGGGGGGCTCGCGTGCGAAGTCGGAAACCGCGAATCTGGCGGCCCCGGGCTCCCCATCCTCTCCCCATGGGATGGGCCTCGGCGCCCACGCGATTCCGCAAGCCTAGCCGCGCGTGCTTGGGCAGTTGTCCGGAAGGGGAAAATCCGCGCGAATCGTTCGCGAGCGTCGCGACGTGAAGAACGGGCGGGCCCCCTTCGGCCCGCCCGTTGAATTCACGTTCCGTTCACATGACGAGCGCGCCGGTCCGCAGCAGGTACGCGAGCCGCGCGCGCTGTTCCGGCTCGAGCCGCGCGTGGATGCGGCCGAGCGACTCGATCACCTGCTTCTGCACGCGCTCCGTGGCCTGCGTGCGCAGGCGCCCCGCCTCGGCGGCGCGGCTCGCGTCGAACGGATCGCTCTGCGCGGCGTCGGCCAGCAACGCCAGCGCGCGCCGGTCGTCCACCTCGGCCTGCGCGCGCTCGGTCTTGAGCGCGTTCAGGATGCCCGCCAGCTCGCTGATCTGCGACTCAGCCAGGCCGAGCTTCCACGCGAGGAAGCGCAGCGGGCGCCGCACGCCGAGCCCGCCGGGGAAGTCGTGGCCCGGATAGTGATGGTGGGGATGGGAGGCGAACTCGCGGCCTTCGCCCGCGGCTTCGCAGCCGCAGTGCGCGCGGAAATGGGAACACATGAGGAACCTCTCTCTCGCCGGGGCGATCGCTCCCGGCGGGTCCACGACGCGGGCACCACGCCTCGCGTCGACGAACAGGATAGCCCCGCCGTCGAGCGACGGCGAGGTCATCCGTACGCGATCGGTCAGCCCGTGAGGATGACGAGATGCTTGATCCTCCGGAATCCGCTCGCGTCGAGGATCTTCAGCTCGAGCTGGTCGCCGGCGCGGCGGATCTCGTAGCTGTCCGCGGGCTGCGCGCTCAGGATCGCTCCGGTCGCGTCATCGACGGTGCCGATCAGCGTGAGCGGAGACTGGTCCTCCCCTAGCCAGCGGAACGGGCTGCCGTCGATCAGCAGCAGCCTGCCCTCCTGAGCCTCCGGTTCTCGACGACGGCGATGCTGGGCCGCACGGCGCCCCTGCTTGGCCGCGAGCCCCAGCTCGATGCGGATGCGGCGCACGGTCGCGGCACTGACCGGCTGTTCCTCCTCGGTCATCAGGTCGCTCAGGTGACAGTCGTTCAGACGGACCCGCGGGTGGGTCAGCCAGTCCACCACCCGGGCCCTCAGGCTCTCGTCCAAGCGCCGCGGCGAGCGGCACCCATAGCCCCGATGCCGCAGTCCGGCGGCGCCTTCGGCCGCGACCCTCCGCCGCAGCCGCTTGAACTGCCGGCTGCTGATGCCCAGCACTTCGGCTCCCTGCCGACTCGTGATCTCCCCTTGTTGTGCGGCCTCGACTAGACCCAGCCGCCGGGCGTCGCGGATGCCCATGAGCAGGTCTCTCATGGGGTGACATTCTCACTGACGAGTTAGGGGGGACATTTTGACTGACGAACTACACGTGGTTCACGCGCTCTTGACCGGCCGGCCGGGACACGGGATGCTCGAGGCGCTCACGCACGACCGCACGCATTCACGGAGGGAAGCCATGCCCGCCCGGATCCGTGTCGGCACGTTCAATTGCGAGAACCTCTTCGCCCGCTACCGCTTCGATGCGCGGAGCAAGCCCGCCCCGCTCGCCGAGGACGGCTTCACCATCAACCAGGTCGCCTTCGAGATCCTCGACGAGCCGGAGAAGTCGCTCACGGCCCGCGTGATCTCCGCGCTCGACGCGGACGTGATCGCGCTGCAGGAGGTCGAGAGCCTCGACCTCCTCAAGCGCTTCCGCAGCCGGCGCCTCGCCTCGCTGGGCTATGCGCACGCGATCCTGATCGACGGCAACGACCCTCGGTTCATCGACGTCGCCGTGCTGAGCCGCTATCCGATCGTCCGCGTCCGCAGCCATCAGGACGAGCGCCAGGGCCGCGCTCTCGTCTTCTCCCGCGATTGTCTCGAAGTCGACGTGGACGTGGAGGGCAGGCCGCTCGCGCTGTTCGTGAACCACTTCAAGTCGATGATCGGCGGCCGCGGCCCCACGCGCGCGAAGCGCGAGAGACAGGCCCGCGCGGTGAAGGATCTGGTGACCGCGCGCTTCGGGGCCGCCCTCGCGGACCAGCCGTTCGTGATCTGCGGCGATTTCAACGACTACCTCGGCGAAGGTCAGGGCTCGACCGACGGCATCCGCGATCTCGTCTGCTGGAGCGCGGTGGAGAACGTGCAGGGCCGGCTGCCGGAGCCGGAGCGCTGGACGTACTTCCAGGAAACGAGGAAATCGCCCGACGCGCGGCCCGAGGCCTACCATCAGCTCGACTACCTGCTGCTCTCCTCGAAACTCGCGCGTGCGACGAGTGCCGTTCCGCTGGTCGTCCGCTCGGGACTGTGCCGGAACGCGGCGCTGTATCAGGGGAAGCGGTTCCCGGGCGTCGGGGATTCGCGGCCGGCGGCCTCGGATCACTGCGCCGTCGGGATCGACATCGCGCTCGGGTAGTCCCGGCGCGCGCTCCATTCGGCGCGATGCCTGGTGCCGGAGAGCCGGGCTCGCGCGGGCGTCTCGCGCAAAGCCTGCCGCGTCACGGGAGGACTAGGAACGCGGACGGCCCTCTCGTACACTAGGCTCTGACTCGGGACTCCCGATCCGCCGCGCCGGGCCGCGGGTTCGGAGTTCTCGCGGATGGCTCGCGCGGGGTGCGGTCCCGGTCGCGGCGCCATTCGCGCGGGAAAGGGCGCATGGAACGGTTCGCGGGGCGTTACGCTCTCCTCAGGCGGTTGGGTCGGGGCGGAATGGGGGCCGTGCACCTGGCCCTCGACCTCTCGACCGGGAGCGAGTGCGCGCTCAAGCGGCTCGATCCGGGTCTGGTCCGGGTCGGCCCGGACTCTCTGCGCCGCGAGTTCGAGCTGCTCGCTCGTGTCCGCCATCCGGCCGTGGTCGCGGTGCACGAGCTGGGATTCGCTCCGGATGGCACGCCCTTCTACACGATGGAGTACGTGCCCGGGGCGCCCGCGCACCAGGTCCTGCGCCCGGGCGACTGGCGCGCGCTGTGCTTCGTCGCCGCGCGCGTGGCGCACGGGCTCGAGGCGCTGCACGCGAACCACGTGGTCCACGGCGATCTCAAGCCGTCGAATCTGCTCGTGATCCCGGGTCCGGCTCCCGATGCGCTCCCGGCCGGCGTGCGGCTCGTCGACTTCGGTTTGGCCGCCCTGCTCGGCCGCGACCGGGAGAGCCATCGCGGGACGGCCGGCTACGCCGCGCCCGAGGTGCTGCGGGGTGATCCACTCTGCGTCGGCACGGACCTGTACGGCCTCGGCGCCACGCTCTACACGCTCGCGGCGGGCAAGCCGCCGTTCGGGCGGCGCAGCTCGCCGATCCTCGCAGGTGTTCCGCAGTCCGCCGCACCTTCGTCGGTCGCGCTCGAGGAAGCGCGCGTGCCCCCGGCTCTGATCCAGCTCATCCTGCGACTGATGGCGCCCGCGCCGGGAGATCGGCCGGGCGACGCGCGCGAGGTGCGGCTCGAGCTGGAGCGCATCCATCCCGCGGCGCGCTGGCCGTTGGCCGAGCGGCTGCGCACCGAGACGCTGGTCGGGCGCGAGCGCGAGCTGGCCCGGATCGAGCGCTGGATGGCGCTGGCTCCGGCCGGACCGCGCATGCTGATCGTCTCCGGCGAGGCCGGCGAGGGGAAGACCGCGCTGCTGCGCGAGCTGGCGACGCGCGCCTCGCTCGGCGGCCGGCCGGCGTTCCTGCTCTCGGGCGGCGTCTCGGGGCGCCCGTGCGCGCTCGCGATCACGATGCTCGAGCGGCTGGCCGCGGAAGCGGGCGCGAGCGAGGATGGGACAGATCTCTCCCGGCGCTGCCTGCAGCGGCTCGAGTCCGACGCCCGGTCCTTCGGCGCCGAGGATCTGTCGCTGCTCGTCGAGGGCGCAGCCGCGTGGGCGCGCGCCCTCCAGCATGGGGGCGGCGCGCCCGTGTTCCTGCTGGACGACGACGAACGGATCGACGCCGCCTCCCGCGATCTGATCCGCAGGCTGGCGCTCGAGCCGCGGACCGACGCGCTGCGCTGGGTGCGGGCCGTCGAAGGCGGCGCCGCTGCGCTCGCCGAGGAGGATCGCGTCCTGATCGACGCCGGGCTCGCGGAGCATCTGCCGCTCGGCGCGCTCGAGCGTGAAGCCGCGACGCGGCTCGTCGCGGCGCGCTTGAACGAGTCGCCGCCGGCGGCGCTGATCGACTTCCTGTGGGAGCGCTCCGGCGGGCATCCCGGTCTGCTGATCGAGCTGCTTCGCGCCGCCGCGGAGGGCGGTGCGCTGCGCGAGGACGATGCCGGTCTCGCGCTGGACACGCAGGCGCTCGAACGGATCGCGTTCCCCGCCGGGTTCGAGGCGTCGCTGCTGGGCAGGCTGGCCTCGCTCCCGGAGGCCGCTCGCCGGACCGCGGCGGCTCTGGCGGTGTGGGGACGACCCGCGAGCGCGGCGGAGTTGGCGATCTCGCCGTCGTCGGACGAGCGCGCGCGCGAGGAGCTGGAACGCGCCGGGCTCGCGGCCAAGGGGAGCGACGGAACCTGGTCTCTGCGGCCGCCGGGGCTGGGGGCCCGCGTGCTCGAGTCTCTCGACCCGGGTGAGCGCTGCGCTCTGCATTCCGCCGTGCTCCTGCGCGGCGGGCTGTCCGATGCCGAGCGGTTCGCGCATCTGCGGGGCGCGGGGCGCGCGTCGGAGGCGCTCGCGGCCGCGGCCCAGGCGCTGGAGGCGAACGCGGACGAGCGCCTCGCCACGGCGGCCTCGGACTTGGCGGAGCGCGAGGCGCCCGCGGAGGTCGCGACGTGGCTCGAGCGCGCCGCGCGCGTGCTGCAGGAGCACGGTCGTTATGCGCAGGCCATTCCCCATCTCGAGCGCGCGCTCGAGCGCGCGCGCGAACCGCGCGCGCGGGCGAGACTCTGGCAGCTCCTCTCGGCCGCCCATCTGCGGGCGGGCCTTCCCGCGGGCCTCGCGCAGGTCGTGGAGCGGGGCCTGGCCGAGTCTCCGCCCGCGGCCACGAAGGCGCTGCTGCTCTGCAATGCATCCGCGGGGCTCGCGAGCTCGGGCGATCTCGAGAAGGGACTGAAGACGGCCGAGGAGGCCGTACGGCTCGGCCGTTCCTCCGGTGACGACGAAGCCGCCGGGATGTCGGCGCTGACGCTCGGCGCGCTCCACCTCGCGCTCGGTCACATGGCGGAAGCCGCAGCGCTCGGCCGGGAGGCCGAGGAGGCGTGCATGCGCGCGCGCCACCAGCTCGGACGCGTGCGCGCGATCGGACTCCGCGCGGCCGCGGCTCTCCACGAGCAGGGTGCGGGCGAGGCGGAGCGGCTCTATGGCGAGGCCCTCGCCGCGGCGCGGGCGCACGGCCTGCGGATGGCGGCCGAGGAGCTGACGAACAACCTGGCCGTGCTCCTGCTCGAAGCCGGACGCTGGCGCGAGGCGAGGGCGGCTCACGCGAGTGCTCTCCAGCTCGCCATGGAGGATGGCCGCTCTCACAGCGTGGCTCTCGGACTGGCTCTGGTCGCCTGCGACGACGGACTCATGGGCCGGCCTGCGCGCGCGCTGCGGCACGCCCGCAGGGCGGTGCGGATGGCCCGCATGTATCGCCCCTGGAGCGAACCGTTCGCCCTGCGCACGCTCGCGCTCGCGCGCCGCGCCTCGGGCCGGCTGCGGTCCGCCGAGAAGATCGTGCGCCGCGCGCTCGATCTCGCGACGCGATTCGGAATCGAGAGCGAGGCGGATTGGTGCCGGATCGAGTATGCGCAGGTCTGCGCGGCCGCGGGGCGCTGGAAGGAAGTCGGCGAGGTCTGCGACACGGTGCTCGCGCGCCGCACACCCGGCAACCTCGTGGCCGCGGTGATGATGAATTCCCTCTCCGGTCGGGCGGCGATCCGCAGGGGGGATTCCGGCGTCGCCGCCGCGCGCCGGCGCGCGGCCGCGGAATGTCTCGAAGCAAGGCGGGCGCCCTACGCGGAGGCCTGCGCGCTCCAACTCGAAGCGGAGTCCGCCCTCGCGCACGGTGATCTCGGACAGGGGCTGGAGCTGGCGAGCCGCACCCTGGCCGTGTTCGACGGCCTTCCCGCGCCCGCCGATCGGTCAGCCGCGGCTCTCGAGTTCGCCCGTCTGGCTCTGAGCGAGGGCGGCGAGCCGATGCCGACGATCGGGGAGTGGCTGCAAGAGTCCGCCGCGAGCTGCGAGAGGAGGGGGGACCGCCGCGGGCGCGAGCGCGCGCTGACGCTCGAGATCGAATGGCTGCGCCGCTCGCAGGCTTCGATCTCCGGGAGCTCGAACAACGGAAGCCTGCTGCGCTCCGTGAGCCGGCTGCTCGATTCCTTCGCCGATCTCCACGAGCTGACCCAGCGCGCCATGCAGCTCGCCGTGGAGCAATTCGGCGCCGAGCGGGGCGTGCTTCTGCTGGCCGATCCGCAGACACACGAGCTGGTCTCGGTCGTCGAGCACGGAGCGGTGGACGGCGCCACGCGGGACGCGGCGCTCAGCTACAGCCGGCGTGCCGTGGAACGCGTGGCGCGGAGCGGCGGCAGCCTGCTCATCGGCGACGCCCCCTCGGATCCCGAGGCGCTCTCGGACAGCGTGGTCGATCTCGGGCTGCGCTCGATCGTCTGCGTGCCGCTCTACGCGGCCGGCAAGGTGATCGGCGCGGTCTACCTCGACGACTCGCGCCGCGCGGAGGTGTTCAGCGAAGCGGATCGAGGGCTGCTCGAGGGCTTCGCGCACCTCGTCGCCGTGGCCATCGAGAAGAGCCGCGGCCACGAGGAGATCCAGCGCGCGAACGAGCTGCTGGTGGGCGAGAACCTCTCGCTGCGCCGCGAGGCGGGCGCGAAGTTCCAGCCCCGGAACTTCATCGGGCCCAGCGCGGCGATGCAGCAGGTGCTGGCCGTCGTCGAGCGCGCGGCCGAGACCTCGACCACCGTGCTCATCACGGGGGAGAGCGGGACGGGGAAGGAGCTGATCGCCCGCATCCTGCACCACAGCGGGAAGCGCCGGCTCGGACCGTTCGTGGCGATCAACTGCGGCGCCATGCCCGAATCGTTGCTCGAGAGCGAGCTGTTCGGCATCCTGCCCAACGTGGCCACCGGCGTGCGCGGACGCGAGGGCCGGTTCGTGCAGGCCAACGGGGGCACGCTCTTCCTCGACGAGGTGGGGAGCATGCCGCTCGCCCAGCAGGTGGCGCTGCTCTCGGTGATCGCGAACCGCGAGGTGACGCCGGTGGGCGGAGGGCGCCCGACCACCATCGACGTGCGGATCGTCGCCGCCACGAATTCCGATCTGGCCAAGGCGGTTCAGGACGGCGCCTTCCGCGAGGACCTCTACTATCGGCTCAACGTCATCCCGATCGAGCTTCCACCGCTGCGCGAGCGGAAGGCGGACATCCCCGCCCTCGCGGACTACTTCGCCGAGCAGTTCGCGAAGCAGCAGGAGCGAGACAAGCCCCAACTCTCTCCCGACTTCCTGGCCGCCCTCATGCAGAGCGATTGGTCCGGAAACGTGCGGGAGCTCCAGAACTACATCGAGCGGGTGATGGCGATGACCACCGGGCACGTGCTGTACCCACGCCCGTTGCCGCGCGATCTCGAGAGGAAGTCCGCTCAGCGCCAGCCGTCGCGGGTGCGACGACTGATCGAGCACCTGGCCACCGAGGAGCGCCGGATCCTCCGGGAGACGCTGGAGCGCTGCGGCGGGAACCAGAGTCGCGCCGCGCGCGAACTGGGGTTGACGGAGCAGTCGTTGCGCTACCGTCTTCGCAAGTTCGCCGAGGAGCGCCCTCGCCGATCCGCGCGAACTCGCAGAAAACGGCGATAATTCCTCAGCCGATTGCACCGCAGGGTCTTGGCGTTGATCTCCGTGCGTTTCTCGCGGAATCCTGCGAAATGCAATGCGGATCGCGAACGGGCCCAGGCCTTCGAACGGGTACCCAAGCCCTGAGCCTCTAACGCGCTAACGAGTTCATCGGCCGGCACACCGGGCTGGCACGGGTCTCGCCTCAGTAGAGAGACAGGCATCCCTGACTCTTTACATAAGGAGACCCCGATGAAGCCCACGCGGCCCCTGATTGCCATCATCTGCCTTGCGGCGCTCTTCGTTCTGGCGCTTCCGGCTGCGGCGCAGTCCGACCCTCAAGTTCCGTATGGCACATACCCGAGCTGCGCCTCGCCTGTGGGGCCGCTCGATTCCCCACGACCGATCACCACGCCTCAGCTCGGTTATCTGCTGGTCTCTCCCCACGGCTGGATCAGCCCGCTGGTTCTGCTCTGGTCACCCTCTTCCGGAGTCCTGCTCTCGAATCGCGTCCCGTCAGCGGTCGTGCGTGAGCCGCAGCGAGGCAGCCTGCGATCGAGCTGGGGCTCGGTGGCCCGTGTCGTCGCTCGATGACACGGCGCATGGCGCGGGGGGCCGCAGCGACGCCCCCCGCGTCCCTTCTCCGCCTTCATCGCCATAGTCTCTCCAACCTGGTCGTCCTCGGCGGGTCCGACTCGCA
>DATKKO010000055.1:0-9220 GCA_035542955.1 Terriglobales bacterium | reverse complement strand
GGCCTGCACCTCGGGGTCTGAGCGCCGGCAGCCAGCCTTCAATCACCGTCGGCTGAGGGGCTCGTCATCGGGCGCGCGGCGGGAGAGCGCAGCCAGCGCACGTAGGCCCACAGGGCCGCCGGATCTCCCGGCTCGAGGAATCTCTCGAACGCCGGCATCTTCAGGTCCTCGCGCTGCAGGAAGAGGCGGGCCGCAGGATTCCGGTCGAACCGCCGGCACCGGCCCTGCTGCGCCCATTCCCGGAACTCGGCGCTGTCCCGGGCCAGCTCCGGGAAGTCCGCGCCGTCCCACGAGGGCACGTAGCCCTTCCACGAGCGCGGATTCGGCCGCGCGAGGCGCCCGCCGGGGCCGTGGCAGCCAGTGCAGCCGAGGTCCGCCGCGCGCCTGAGACCCGTCGCCGCGAGCGAGTCGTCGGGCTCCGGCACGCCCGCCATCGCCATCACGTAGGCCGTGAGATCGCCCATCCCGGCCTCGCTCATGCGCCCCTTCCAGGCCGGCATCTTCAGAGCGCCGCGCGCGCGCTCCTCGCGCCAGGTGAGGCTCGCCTGCCGCTTCTTCGTCGCGCCGGAGGAGATCCACTCGTGGATCTCCTCCGGCGTCTTCGCGAACATCATCACGTCGTCCTGGAAGTTCGGGACGGTCTTGTCGATGCGCCCCGGATTGTTCGTGCCGCGCGTGCCTCCCGGGCCATGGCAGCCGAAGCATCCCGTTCGTTCGGCGAGTCTCCGGCCGCGCTCAGCGGGAGGGAGTTGGGGTCGCCGGACGATCGCGAAAGCGACGATCGCGACGCACGCGAGCGCGAGAACGAAGACGAGAATCAGGCGCACGGGGCCTCCCAAGGCGGCGCCAACCCGATCTCCTCCGCCGCGTGAAGCTTGATGGGCGCTCGGGCGCGAACCGGTTGGCAGTGGTCGGGCGCCGAGCGGGGCAGACGCATCGTCCCGGCGGCGAGTCGTCCGACAGTAGTGCGAGTCCGGTCGCGGAAGCAACGCCGATGGACGGCCGCAGACGCGCGTCCATGCGCCCCGAGGCGACCGGCGAGGTGCTCCTTCGCGTCCTCCGGCAGGGCGTCGCGGTCTTCGTCGTCTTGAGCCCGGCCGACGAGGGAGGACAGTGAGTGCGGAGCCTACGCCTCCACCAGCGCCGCGAGCTTCACCAGCGCCATGCGCCATCCCCGTTCGTTGTCCGCCGGCGACACGCCCGGGGGCACGCCCTCGTGCACGGCGCGAACCTCGGTCCCACCTTCCGCGTCGAGGAGCGTGATCGTGATCGTCATCTCGCCGCGCAGCGCGGGGTCCGCGCTCTCGAACTCGTCCACCTCGGTCACCTGCTCGTCCGGCGCGAGGCGGACGAACCGTCCGTGGTACGTGTCCGTGCGCGGCGTGGTCTTGCCCGCGGCGACCGGCGCCTCGTACGTGAGTGAGATGCGGAACGTGCCGCCTTCGCGCGGGTCGAACGCGTGCACCTCGCAGCTCATGCCGTCCGGCGCCTTCCATCTCGCGACGGCAGCGGGATCGATCAGCGCGCGGTAGATCCTGGCGCGCGGCGCATGGACAAGCCGGTTCACGCGGGTCGTGGTCACGGCCGTACGCTAGCATCGCCACGCCTCCGAGGTGTGCGCGCACCGACAGGGCGCCTTGGCCGCATCGCGCCGACAGGGCCGTGGACGAGCCCGCACGCCACACGCGCTTGACCCCGCCGGACCGGATCTGCCCTATGCTGGCGGCGAGGCCTTCCGCCGAACCTCGGCGACGGAGGTCCGCTCCGGGAAAGGAGCCGTCATGAGCGAGGGCCGATCCGCGACACCCGTCCGTTCGCCGCTCCAGGAGGAACTGCGCATCGTCGACCTGTGGTGGCGCGCGGCGAACTACCTCTCCGTGGGGCAGATCTATCTCATGGACAATCCGCTGCTCCGCGAGCCCCTGCGCCCCGAGCACGTGAAGCCGCGACTTCTCGGCCACTGGGGAACGACGCCCGGGCTGAACCTGATCCACGCGCACATGAATCGCGTCATCCGCAAGTGCGACCTGAACGCGATCACCGTGCTCGGCCCGGGGCACGGCGGCCCGGCCGCGGCCGCGAACGCCTGGCTCGAAGGCTCGTGGGGCGAGGTGCATCCGGAGCTGACCCGCGATCTCGGCGGCATGCGCCGGCTCTTCCGGCAGTTCTCGTTCCCGGGCGGCATCGGCAGCCACGCGACCGCCGAGATCCCGGGTTCGATCCACGAGGGCGGCGAGCTGGGTTACTCGCTCGCGCACGCCTTCGGCGCGGTGCTCGACAACCCCGATCTGCTCGTGTGCTGCGTGATCGGCGACGGCGAAGCCGAGACCGGGCCGCTGGCCGCGAGCTGGCACTTCGACAAGTTCCTCGACCCGGTCGGGGACGGCGCGGTGCTGCCGATCCTGCACCTGAACGGCTACAAGATCGCCAATCCCGCCGTGCTCGCGCGGATCCCCGAGGCCGAGCTGATGTCGATGCTCGAGGGCTTCGGCTTCCATCCGCAGCTCGTGGCCGGCGACGAGCCCTGGTCGGTGCACGCGCGCATGGCGGACGTGCTCGACTCTGCGATCGCGGAGATCCAGGACCTCCAGCGCGAGGCACGCTCCGGCCGTGGCCGCGTGCGACCGCTCTGGCCGATGATCGTGCTGCGCACGCCGAAGGGGTGGACCGGCCCGAAGGTCGTGGACGGCCAGCCCGTGGAGGGCACCTTCCGCGCGCACCAGGTGCCGATCCCGGCCGCGCGGGAGAACGCCGGGCACCGCGCGCAGCTCGAGGCGTGGATGCGCGGTTACCGCCCCGAGGAGCTGTTCGACGAGCAGGGCGCTCCCGTCGAGGCGCTGCGCGGCTTCGCGCCCGAGGGGCCGCGGCGCATGACCGCGACCCCGCACGCCAACGGGGGGCTGCTCGTCGAGGATCTCGCCCTGCCCGACTTCCGCGCCTACGGCGTCACGGTCGAGGCGCCCGGGGCGAGCCAGCACGAGGCCACGCGCGTGCTCGGCGCCTTCCTGCGCGACGTGATCCGCCGCAATCCGCGCCGCTTCCGCCTGTTCGGTCCGGACGAGACGCTCTCGAACCGGCTCGATGCGGTGTTCGAGGCGACCGATCGCGCCTTCGCGGGCGAGATCCTTCCCGGCGACGAGTTCCTCGCGCACGAGGGGCGCGTGATCGAGGTGCTGTCCGAGCACCTGTGCGAGGGCTGGCTCGAGGGCTATCTCCTCACCGGCCGCCACGGGCTCTTCGCCAGCTACGAGGCGTTCATCCACGTCGTCGACTCGATGTTCAACCAGCACGCGAAGTGGCTGAACGTCACGCGCCGGGTGCCGTGGCGCGCGCCCCTGCCGTCGCTCAACTACCTGCTCTCGTCGCACGTCTGGCGCCAGGACCACAACGGCTTCTCGCACCAGGATCCGGGCTTCATCGACCACGTGGTGAACAAGAAGGCCGAGGTGGTGCGCGTCTACCTGCCGCCCGACGCGAACTGCCTCTTGTCGGTCGCGGATCACTGCCTGCGGAGCCGGAACTACGTGAACGTGATCGTGGCCGGCAAGCAGCCTGAGCCCGACTGGCTGAACGTCGAGGACGCGGCGGAGCATTGCCGCAAGGGGATCGGCGTCTGGTCTTGGGCCGGAACCGAGCGGGGAGGAGCGCCCGACGTGGTGCTCGCGTGCTGCGGGGACGTGCCGACGCTCGAGACGCTCGCGGCCGCGCAGCTCCTGCGCGCAGAGCTGCCCGATCTCGGCGTGCGCGTGGTCAACGTCGTCGATCTCATGCGGCTCCAGCCCGAGTCCGAGCACCCGCACGGGCTCCCCGACGACGCGTTCGACGCGCTGTTCACGGCGGACCGGCCGGTGATCTTCGCCTACCACGGCTACCCGTGGCTGATCCACCGGCTCACGTACCGACGCAGGAACCATCCCAACCTGCACGTCCGCGGATACAAGGAGGAGGGAAACGTCACCACGCCGTTCGACATGGTCATGCGCAACGACCTCGATCGCTTCCATCTGGTGATGGACGTGATCGACCGCGTTCCGGGCCTCGGCGTTCGCGCGCGGGACGTGCGCGCGCGCATGGTCCGCCGCCGCGAGGAGGCCGTGGCGTACACGCGGGCGGAGGGGGAGGACCTGCCCGAGGTGCGCGACTGGGCGTGGAGGTGAGGACCGGGGTCGCCCGCTCGATCCCAGGGCGGGCGGGACAAGGCATGTCTCCACGCCTGCGGAGCTCTCGCCCCAGTACTTCGTAGAACCGGCGGAGCAACGCTTCACCTTCGCCGACGCGCGAGAGTCCGCAACCGCGTGCACGGCGCGGAACTCTGTCGCGCGACCCGGCTCACCGCACCCGTGGCATGGACGATGCAGCCCCGTCCTGGCGTACACGTTCTGACAGAGAGGAGGTGGAGAGGATGACGATGCACGAAGCTGAGCAGCGCGCGCACAGTCTGGGCCTCTCGGCCTGGATGACGGAGGCGATCGCGGTCGGTCAGCAGTCGCGGACGGTGGCCCTGATGTGCGTGGGCTTCGCTTCCTTGGATTTGGCGCTGGGACAGGCGGAGACCTGGGAGGAGGCCTTCGAGCAGGCGATGCGGATCATCTTCAGCGCGTGATCGCCGCCTCTCTCCGGGGGCACGGGCGACCGGCGGAACGGGGCCACCGCCTGCGGCGCCCCGCACCCGGCACGAGCGTGGAGGAGGAGTACAATCGCGCGGCCGGTCTGCGGCGCATCGGCAGACGGCTCGCCCGCATGCGCTCGTGATCGTGCGCGCATCGAGGCGGTGAAGCCTCGCACCGGAGCCTGCGGAATCACCGATGAGCCGCGCACGGACTCTCCTGATGGCCCTGGGCGTGCTCGCCATGGTTGCCTGCTGGCTCGCCTGGTCGCCGCTCGGGGCGAACGACCTCGTGGGCGGGGACGAGGGCTACTACGGGACGATGGCGCGGAACGTCCTGGCGAGCGCGCGCCAGCTCGTGAGCCCGTCGCTTTCCCCGCTGGGCCCGCCGGGTGATAAGCCGCCCCTCTATCCCGCGCTGCTCGCACTCTCGGTGCGCGCGTTCGGACCGACCGAAGCGGCGCTGCGCTGGCTCTCGATCCTGGCCGCGGCCTGCACAGCCCTGTGCGTGGCCGGCCTCGTCGCCCGGGCGGCCGGATCCTGGAGCGCCGCGGCCGCTGCCGCCTTCCTCCTCACGCTCCCCTTCTTCGCCAACGGCGCGCGCGTCACGGCCGCGGAGCTGCCGCTCCTCGCGCTGAGCAGCGGCGCGCTGCTCTGCGTGAGCGGCGGGACCGAGTCCCGCGCTCGCGCCTGCGTGGGCGGCCTGCTGTTCGGCGCCGCGTTCCTCTGCAAGCTGTGGCTCGCCGCGCTCATCCTCGTGCCGGCGCTGAGCCTCTACTGGCCCCTGCGCCGGGAGCGCGTGGCCCCGCTCGCCGTGCTTCTCGGCACGGCCGCGATCGTGTCCTCGCTCCAGCTCGTGGCCGTGGCCCTCTTCGACCCGCGAGCCCTGCCGCACTGGTGGACGATCTACCTGGCGCGCTCGCTCACCGAGCGCGTCGCGGGGGCGGGATACGCGGACTATTGGCTTCAGCCGCCGTCCTTCTACGCGCGCATCCTGCTCCACGCGTTCCTCTCGCTGTTGCCTCTCGTCGCGGTTGGCGTGGGCGTCGCGCTGCGCCGCCTGCGCGAGCCCGTGCCGCGGGCCGTGCTGGTCTGGGCCGCGGGGACCATCGTGCTCTCGCTCTTCGCGGTGAAGTCGTTCGGCTACGCCATGATCGTGGTCCCGGCCTGGGCGGCGCTCGCGGCGCTCGGCGCCGACGAGCTCGCACGCTGGCGCCCGCGCATCTTGACCGTCGCGGCCGTCGTGCTCGCCGTGGCGGCGATCGCCGTGGGCTTCGCGCGCGAGGCACAGCGGCTCCCGCCCCGCTACCACGCACCCGGCTACCGCGCGATCGCCGCGGCCGTCGCCCCCCTGCTCGCCGACGTGCCGCCCGCGCGCACCTGCTTCGTCGCTCCCGAGGCGCCGGCGTTCGCCTACTACCTCTTCCGCACCGGTCGCTACTGGGGGACGCCGATCGTCCCCTGGCCCGCCGAGCACAGGCGGCAGCTCGAGGCCGACACCGCGCTGCGGGTCTTCGTCGTGGACCCGAGGCGCGAGGCCTACGGGGGCTGGCCGGACTCGGCGACCGTCGCCTGGCTCGAGCGCTCGACGCGCGAGGTCACCGCGGACATCCGTGCGCGCACGGGGCATCCACCGGCCATGCGCGTGTTTCTGCGCGGCGCGGCTGCGGAGCGGTTCGGGCGCTGAAGCGCGCGCGGCGACGCGGTTGCGGAAGCATCCGCCGCGGCGCCGCGGCGGCGAGGCGGGACGCGCGCTACTTCGCCACCACCCCGATGCTGGCGATGGTCTCGCCCTTCGTCAGCGACGGCACCGCCCGGATGTAGAGCACGACGCCGGACTCGGGCGCCCGCGCCTCGAAGATCGTCCTCCCGACGTAGGTTCCGCGCTTCACGAGCGGATGGAAGATGCCGGTGGCCTCGCTCTTGACCGCGGGGATCGCCTCGATCCAGACCGGATGCTCGACCATCGCGGCCGGCCCGGGGAGCATCTTCAGATAGCGCATCACCGACAGGCAGCCGTTCACGAGCAGGTCGATGTCGTCGGTCTCGGTGGTGCCCGCGTACCCCGCCTCGGCAGCGAGCGAAGGCTTGCCCCGCGTGGACGCGGTGTTCTCGAGATAGCGCGACTGGGCGGGATCCTTCGGACGATCGGCGGCGATGACGATGTGATCCAGCCCGAAGGCGAGCACCATCTCGCGCGCGATCGAGTCCTGCGGCGCGTTCCCGGTCTTCGTCCAGTAGCTGTACGGCCGCAGGCTCTCGTCCAGATCGCCGCCGTGCAGGTCGATCAGATGATCGGAGGGCTCGACGACCTGCTTCGTGATCAGGTACGACGCGCGGTCGGTCTGCGTGCCGTCCATGCGCCCGGGGTACATCCGGTTCATGCTCTTGCCGTCCACCGGATTCACGTGCGCGATCTTCTGCTCGAACGACGCGACGTTGACGAGCGGTACGATGATCACGCTGCCCGTGATCGAGGCGGGGTCGAGCAGGTCGATCAGCTTCTCGAGGGCGAGGATCGACGAGTACTCCGTGCCGTGCGCGCCCGCCACCAGCGCGAGCACCGGCCCCGGCTTCGCGCCGTGGACGACGACCGCCGGGATCCGCGTGCCCGAGTCGGCGGCGGGAGGGACCTCGATGGCGCCAGCGACCTTCTGGCCGCGCGCGGCGGTCGCGGTCCCGACCGTGAGCGTGGGATGCGGATCGCTGACCGGGCGCGCATCCGCGAGCGACGCGAGGGCAAGGCCGAGGACGGCAGCAAGGGCGAACAGGCGCGTCATGGGAGACCTCCCGTCGTGGCGACGGCTCCTGCCGGCGTGACGCGGGCCCTGTGGCGATGGCTCGAGTGCGGTCCGGCGAGCCGGTGAGGACGACCGTGGTCCGGTTGCGGCGCGCATTGTAGCGCCCGGTGCCGACGCGGTCCTCTAATTCGCCGGACGCAGCGCCTCGGGCTTCAGCGGCTCGCCGTTCAGGATGACCGTCTCGGTCGAATCGTAGGCCGCCACGCTCGACAGCGGATCGGCCGAGAGCAGCAGGAGATCGGCGCGCTTGCCGGCCTCGATCGAGCCCAGCTCCTTCGCGAGCCCGAACGCGCGTGCGTTGTCGAGGGTCGCGGCGCGCAGGATCTCCGCCGGCGGGATGCCCGCCTCCGCCCAGCGCTGGATCTCCAGCCGCTCGCTCAGCCCGGGCGGATTGCCGATGCCCTCGCCGGCCGGCGTGCCCGATCCGAAGAGCAGACGGACCCCGGCCGCGTGCATCAGCTCCAGCGTCGCGGTCGCTCGCGCGCCGCCGATGCCGATGATCTTCGGGGCCTCGGCGGCGATCTTCAGATACGAGTCCGCGAGCGCCTGCCGCGCCGCCTTCGCGGCGTCGGTGTGCTGGTAGGCGATGATGCCGCGGGGTATCGCCAGCGCGTACCGCGGATCGTCGACGATGCCCGGGTCGAACACGCTGCGATCGCCGTAGACCGTCTGCAGGGTCGGCTGCACCCACACGCCCGCGCGCGCGGCCTTCTCGATCACCTCGTGCGCGACCGGTGGCGGCACGCTGTCGGTGAGCGCGCCCGGCCAGTGCCACAATCCGTGCCCGATGACCTCCGCGTGCGCTCGGGCCCGCGCCGCTCGTGCTCCGCATCCGCGACCGAGCCTCACCGGCGGGAGCGCTCGCGAGTCCTGCTGCGCGGGGCACGCGCACGGCTTCACTCGGGTGCGCGTCTGCGCCGGCGGTGCGGTACAATGCGGCCGGCGTGTACGGGCCGCTCCCACTCGCCGGGTGTCGGGCGCGCGCACCCGGTCGCTGCACCGACAGCCGGCGCCCGAGAGGGAACCTCTCCGTGAGTCGGACTCCAGGCGAAGCACCCTCCTTCGTTCGCCGCATCGCAGTTGCGGCTCTCCTCCTTTGGGTCGGTGGACTTCCGCTCCTTCCCGCCGCGCACGCCGTCGACGAGGCCGGCCGCTTGCTTCAGGCGGGGGACTATGCCGGGGCGGTGACGCTGCTGAGAGGGGAGCAGGCCAGGGATCCTCATTCGGCGCAGCTCGAACGCGAGCTCGGGATCGCGTTGTTCAAGTCGGGCGACGCTGCGGCGGCACTGACGGAGCTGTACGTCGCGCGGCAGATCCAGCCCAGGAATCGGGCGACGCTCTACTTCCTGGGCTGCGCGGCAGATCTGGCCGGGGACAGCGCACTGGCGCTGGAGGCCTATCGCGCGTGTCTTGCCGTCGGTGGCACGGGGCTCGGACCCGTGCGGGCCCGTGCCACCGCATTGCAGACAGCGGTGCTGAAGCAGGAGATGGCACTGGCGCTGGCCCGGGAGCCTCGGATCAAGCTCGATGATGTCCCCTTGAACGCGGTGGCGGTGCCCGAGTTTGCGCTGATGGGGGAAGCGGATTCGCTGCGGCCTATCTGCCGCGGCTTGGCTGCGATTCTCCTGGTGGACCTGCGCAAGGTGCCGCAGCTGCGGGTGGTGGATCCCGAGCGGCTGCCGCTGCTGCTGGAGCTGCGGGCGGACCGGTGGGGCTCGCCGGGAGGGAACGGGCTTTTCGCGGTGAGTTCCGCGTCGGCGCCGCGCCTCGGGCTTCTGTTGGGGGCCCGCCAGTTCATCCAGGGTGAGGTGAA